>JAVXGE010000033.1:0-10221 GCA_036657555.1 Bacilli bacterium | reverse complement strand
AATAATATAACTAGAATCATAATATAATGGTGATAAAAATGTACTATAGTTTAATTATTAAAACAATTGTCTTATATTTTTATATTATTTTTTGTTATCGTTTAATGGGTAAAAAAGAAGTGGGTAAATTAAGTATAATTGATTTAATTGTATCAGTTTTAATAGCTGAATTAGCAGCTATTTCTATTGAAGAAGAAAGCCGATCGATCTTATTATCTTTAATACCAATTGCTGTTTTAGTTTTAATACAAATTATTTTATCCTTTATTTCTTTAAAAAGCATTAAAATAAGAAATTTTATTGATGGTCAAGCTGGATTAATTATTAATAAAGGTAAATTAAATTTTAAACAAATGAAAAAGTTACGTTATAGTTTGGATGATTTAATATCACAATTAAGAGAACAAAGTGTTAAAAGTATTGAAGATGTTAATTATGCTGTTTTAGAAAATAATGGTAAATTATCAGTTTTTACTGATAACAATACATATCCAATGCCCATTATTATGGATGGAGTTATTGATTATGATACTTTGAAAAACATGCATAAGAATGTTGAATGGTTAGATAATATTTTAAAACAAAATAAAGTTAAATTAAAAGATGTTTTTTATGCTTTTTATACTGAAAAAAAGACTTATATTATAAAAAAAGAGAATGATTAATCACTATTTTCAAGGGTTAATAAATCTCTTATATCTTTTTCATTAAGTTTGGCAATTAAATTCTGATCGCGGTTATCAGATTCAATTAATTTATCGCTTAACATTTTTTTCTTTTGTTGTAAAGCTAAAATCTTTTCTTCAATGGTTCCTTTACAAATTAATTTAATAACTTCGACACTCTTTTTTTGTCCTATGCGGTGGGTTCGGTCGGTGGCTTGATTTTCAGCTTGTGGGTTCCACCATAAATCTAAATGAATAACAATATCAGCACTTGTTAAGTTTAACCCTGTACCACCCGATTTAAGCATAATTAAGAAGACGTTAGTACTATCATTATTGAAACTATCTACTAGTTCCATTCTTTTTTTACTACTAATTGATCCATCAATAGTATAACTAGATATCTCATTAGCATCTAGTTCTTTATGAACAATTTCTAAAGCTGTTTTAAAGCTTGTAAATAATATTACTTTATGATTATTACTTACAACTTCATTAATAACTTTAATTAAGGTTTCTATTTTATTAGATCCACCATTATAATCTTCAAATAGAATGCGGGGATCAATACATATTTGTCTTAACTTTGTAAGAAGTTGTAAAATTAAAAATTTTGATTTAGTAAAACCTTGTGTCTGCATTAAATTTTCAAATTGTTTATTAACTTTATTTAATTCAGCAACATATAATTTTTTTTGTTCTAACGATAATTCTAAATAAATATTATTTTCAATTTTAGGCGGTAGTTCTTTAACAACATCCGTTTTTTTTCTTCTTAAAATAAATGGTGATATTAATTTATTTAAATTTAATAACATTTTATTAGTATCTTCATCAAAAGTTTTAATTTTGTATTTACTTTGAAATTTTTGTAAACTAGCTAAAAAACCGGGCATAATAAAATCAAAAATACTCCATAATTCAATAATTGAATTTTCAATGGGAGTTCCAGTTAAAGCAAATTTACTTTCAGCTTTAATATTTTTAACAGCTTTTGTAACATTAGTATTAGGATTTTTAATGTTTTGAGCTTCATCAATAAAGATTGTTTTAAAATTAATATTTTGATAATTATCTAAATCTTCACGTAATAAACCATACGTAGTAATCATAACATTTTCATTTGAGTTTTTAAAAAGTTGTTCTCTTTGTATTTTAGGACCTAACATTATTTTATAAGATAAAGATGGAGTAAATTTTAATATTTCATTTTCCCAATTATAAGCTAAAGAAGTAGGGACAACAATTAAAAATTTAGCTTCTTTATCTTCTTTTAATAATTCTTTAATAAAAAATAAAGTTTGAATTGATTTGCCAAGTCCCATTTCATCAGCTAAAATACCCCCAAAACCGGTTTTATGAATATTATATAACCATTTAATACCTGTTACTTGATAATCTCTTAAAAGTTTTAAATCGGTATTTGATAAAGTAATATCACTATTTTTAAAAGTGTTAAATTTATTAATAAATTCATCAAATAAATTATCAGTTTTAATAATACTATATTTATCATTTTTTAAACTATCTAAATATAAAGCTTGATATTTAGGAAAATAACCACTTCCACATTTAATATCTTGTTTTGATAAACCAATATCATCAACTAAATTATTTAATTGTTTTAATTCATTATTTTCATCTAAATTAAGTAAGTCACCACTCTTTAATCGATAATACTTTTTTTTAGTTTTAATAGATTCAAATATTTTATCTAATTCACTTGGTAAAATATTATCTAAATTAAAAGAATATGACATAATATTATCTTTGCCGATTGAAAAGGTACTTTTAACATTAGCTTTTTTAATAACATTTACATTTTTTAATTTTTCAGATGTATATGTTTCATATTTTGAACTTAAGAAAGCTAAGTTATTATCTAAAAATTCGCCAATATTATTTAAATCATCCATGATTAATTGTTCTTTAATAATATTAAAATTATTATTTAATAAGTCATTAATAACTTCTTGTTCAAATTCTATATCCCGTAATATTTTATTAGACTTATCAAAATAATCAATTTCGATATTGTCGTAATATAATTTAACCTTACAAGTTATCTCATTTGAAAATAAATCAAAATATAATTTAACGGTAGGTTTCGAAGAAATAACAAAATCAACATTATCATTTAGTTTGATATTTTCTTTTATAAGTGGTAAAACACTTTTAGAAAAAAGGTTAACATCATCTTTTTTAAAAATAAGTTTATTAGTTTCATAATTCTGTAATTGTTCTAATAAATCAGCTTGTTTTTTATTTAAATAATATAAGTTATCCTTGTAATAAATATATTGATTATCAGCAGTTAAAGCCATAAAATCATTATTAATATCAAAAGTTAATTCATAATCATCATTTATTTTATTTAAATAAATAGCAAAAGGAAATGAACTAATAATATTATCAATTGTTTTTCCATTAATTATAAAAGATGTTTCTTTTATAATATTTAATAAACCTTTCATACTACGTTCATTTAAAACAATATTAGAAAAATTATCAATACTGTTTTTAATAGAATCAAAATAATTTATTATTTTTATATTAGTATTATTAAAATAATATTCTTTAGAATTATAAGTAAAATTTTTACCAAATAAAACATCAACATTATTATCTAAATTATTAAATAAATTGATTAATTTATTATTAGATGTATATAATCTAGTATCTCCAATTTTAACGATTGTTCTTGTGTAATAATTTTTTGAAAGGCAAAACTCAATTTCTAATTTAGCTTCTTTTTTATTGCCACTAATTGGTTCATCAAAATAAGAAAAAATACGATTAGTTAAAGTAAACATTTTGCTAGGAGAATTATCAGCAAAGATAGTTTCATCAAATCGAATTAAAGAAGCTGCTAAATGTTTGCAGCTTCCTGTTTTTTTAAATTGTTCGCAAGTACAATCAAGATTCTTGATTTTTATATTTTTATCTATTTCAATATTGACACGATAATTTTTATCACTATTTTGAGAGTGAACAAAAAATTTAAATAAAGTACCATCAGGCAATCTGTTACTCCCGTAGTAATTAATGTGGTAGGGGGAATAAACTAGTCCTTTTTGATAATCTTGGGTACTTATATTGTTTAATATTTCGCGTCTTATTTGTGGATTAGGTGTTTTTAAAAAAATCATGAAATCAACTCCACTTAATATTGTAACATATTATTTAATAAAATTGACACAAATTAATTTTTATGCTAGAATAAAGCCCTTAAGGGGAGTGGTTGTATGTTAAATACCTTCGAATTAGAGCGGTTATATTTTGGAAGTATTACTAATTGTTCAGTTGATAAAGAAAATATTGCTTTATATCAAGTTCAAACTAGTAATGGCCTTAGATATATAGAAGCTACTATGGTTGGTAACGATGAAACAATGAATCGTTATTATAGTCCTAAACAAGTAAAAATTAAATTTCCTTTTAAAAATCTTTTAACAAAAGAAGGAATTGCTATTTTATTAAATGATGAAAATATGGTTGAAAGAAAAAACATTACTAGTAGTCATATTAAATTTTATTTAGATACTATTCGGTTTAAAAATAAATTAACACCTATCCAATTGGAAGAAATAGCTAAAATTAGTCAAACAGCAGCTTGTATTATAAGTGATTTATTAGGTTTTAATATTAGTGTTAAGCCAAGTACAACAATGGATTTAAATGCTTCTAAAAGTATTGTTGATGTTATTGTTCCTGGTAAGAAATTATTAATTTTTAATTCTACTTTAGAACAATATATTAGAGCCTCACTTTATAAAGATAATAATATTATTATTTTTAATGATAAAAATGAACGAGATTATCGTATTTCAAGATCTTTAAAAAAAGCTTCCATTAAAAAAGATGGTATTACTAAAAATAGTTTTACCATTAAAATAACACAAACTGGTATTGAATTAGATAAGAAATATGCTTATGAAGTTGAAAAAGGTATGCAAAAGGTTATAAAGTTCTAATTTTAGGTTGACAAACATAAAATATATTAGTATAATTAGATAGAATTTAAAAGGAAAGCAGGTATCCATACCTCACCTGATAGTGCATAGCTATGGGTTATAAGCCGGTTTTTATAAAACGCGTTTATATAGTGGATACTTTTATGTATTCACTTTTTTGTTCTTTGGAGGTGTCAATTATCGCAAATAAAGACTTATTTATTAATGAGCAAATAAGAGCTAGAGAAGTAATGCTTATCGGCCCTAATGGTGAACAATTAGGAGCTAAAAATATTGCCGATGCTCGAACATTAGCCAACTATGCTGGATTTGATTTAGTTTTAATTAATGCTACTAGTAATCCACCCGTTTGTAAAATTATGGATTATAATAAGTATAAATATGAAACTAAAAAGAAGACAAAAGAAAATTTGAAAAAGCAACGTGAAACCAACTTAGAAATGAAAGAATATCGTTTATCAGTAACGATTGATATTCATGATTTTGATACACGAGTTAAAAATAGCTCAAAGTATTTAGAAAAAGGACATAAAGTAAAAGTTAGTGTTAGATTTAAAGGACGAGAAATGGCCCATACAGAATTAGGACGCGCTGTTTTACTTCGGTTTGCAAACGCTTTAGAAAATATTGCCGTTATTGAACAAAATCCAAAATTAGAAGGTCGTTTTATGACAATGATATTGATGCAAAAAAAATAGGAGGAAATTTATGGTAAAACAAAAAACTCATAAGGGATTGAGTAAAGTATGTAAAGTACGACCAGGTGGAACCGTTAAGATTGGAACGCCAGGATCAAGACATAATACAGGTAAGAAGAATGCGGCTAGTAATCGTAAAAGTCGTAAAGGATCACAATTAAGTATTAACGATTATAGACGTGTAAAGGATATACTATAGGAGGTATTTATGACAAGAGTTAAAGGTGGCACAATTAGTCGTGCTCGACACAAAAAAGTAATGAAACAAGCCAAAGGTTATTTTGGCAGTAAACACAGATTATATAGAACAGCTCATGAGCAAGTAATGCATTCAGGTAAATATGCATTCCGTGATAGAAAACAAAATAAAACAGAATTCCGTAAATTATGGATTACAAGAATCAATGCAGCATGTAGAATGAACGATATTAGTTATTCTAAATTTATCAATGGTTTAACAATTGCGGGTGTTACAATTAACCGTAAAATGTTAAGTGAAGTAGCTATTGATAATGCTAAGGCTTTTTCTGATTTAGTAATTATAGCTAAAGATGCTATAAAAAATAAAGATGTTAAAAAAGAAGCTAAAGTAGTTGATACTAAAGCTGTTAAAGAAGAAGTTATTAAAGCAACTAAAACTGTTAAAGAAGAAGTTGTAAAAACAACTAAAGATGTTGATTTAACTACTAAAACAGTAGCTGAATTAAGAGAATTAGCTAAAGATATTAAAGGTTATTCAACAATGAAAAAAGCTGAATTAATTGAAGCATTAAAAAAATAGACAAATTTAATTGTCTATTTTTTTACATCATTTGAAAGTTTGAAGTATTATAATTATTATTAGGTGTTTGCATTAAATTTTCTAAAGCTAAAACCCTTTTTTCTAAATTATTAACTTGTTGTTCTAATGAATTATTAGAACAAGATGGTGCTCCATTTGGTTGTGTGTTAGGCATCATTTGAGGCATCATTTGTGGCATCATAGGGTTAGGCATCATCATTGGTCCCATACCAGGAGTCGGATAAATTGGATACCCACCAGCACCACAATTTCTATCTTTTCTCATAAAATTCCTCCTTTGTTTCTAATTAATTATATGCTTTTACCCTAATTTGGTGTATAATAAAGTAGGTGATGTTATGCGATTAAGAAATATTAAAGATGCTAGTAGTATAATTATGAAAAGTCCTTATGTTATTTCAAATTGTGAAAGTTATAAAGGTAAATTTAATGAATTATTTAAAAATAATAATATTATTCAAATTGAAATTGGTATGGGTAAAGGTGATTTTATAATTGAAAAAGCTCGCCAAAATCCTAATATAAATTTTATTGGAATTGAAAAATATGCAACTGTTTTGGTTAGTGTTGTTAAAAAGTTGGAAGCTATTAATTTAAATAATTTAAAAATTATGCATTTAGATGCTTTAATGATTGATGAAGTATTTCATAATGAAATTGATACTATTTATTTAAATTTTTCTGATCCATGGCCTAAAAAAAGACATATTAATAGGCGTTTAACAAGTCCTGTTTTTTTAACTAAGTATGATTGTTTATTTAAAAACAATGGACAAATAGAAATGAAAACGGATAATCAAAATTTATTTGAATATTCTTTAGTTACTTTAAATCAAAATGATTATGTTTTGGAAGAAATATCTTTGAATTTATATAATGATTTACCAATTTCTAATATTCCAACGGAATATGAAAAAAAGTTTTCAGCTAAGGGAATGCCTATTTATAAGTTAAAAGCTTTAAAAATTAGACAAACTATTGACACTAAATAAAAAAGAAACTAGATAATTTTGGAAATATTTGTTATAATATTATTTAAGTAGGTGAGACTTTGAAAAAGCTAATATTGATCATTCTCTTATTAACAGTAACAGGATGTTCGGTTGTTAGAATAGATACGAAAGATTTAGGCAATACTATAAGTGTTGTTTTATCAAAAGATAATAAATTATATAATCAAATTGGTAAAGGATATAAGTATTATATTCCAAGAGGAGTATCTTATATGGATACTAATTCTTACAATGAGGTATTATATGCAAGTGGTAATTATTATTATTTATATATTGATACTATTAGTTATTATCATAAAGTTTCTCGTGATTATAAAGAAAACAAAGAAGCTTACTATTCTAAAACCATTGATTTAAATAATAAAAAAGGTTATATTGAAATAAATAAACAAAAAGATAATAATTACTTTGTTGAATTTATGTATAATTATGCTAAAATAGAAACAGTTGTTACTTTAAAAGATATTGAAGAAGTTATATTAAATGCTTCTTATATGTTATCAACGATTAAATTTAATGACAATGTTATTAAACTTATGTTAGATGATGAGTTTTTATCTTTAGATGAACAGTATGATATATTTACATCAAAACAAGAAACTAGTGATTTCTTAAAATTAGAAGAAGAGGTGAAATAAATGAAATTATTTGATAAGATGAAAAATTTGTTTACAGAAGAAATTGAAGAAGAACCAATTAAAAGTGAAGTTATGCAAGTTGAAATACCAGCTCCAACGAGAAAAGAAGAAGTTGATATTACTGATAATCAAACAATTAAAAGTGAAGAAAAAGTTTCAACTCCTATATTTTTTGATGATGAGTACTTTAAAGAATTAGATCAACCTAAAAAAGAGGTAAAATCAAGTTATTTAAAGGAAACTAAAAAAGAAGAAAAAAAGATTTTTAAACCAACCCCAATTATTTCACCAGTATATGGTGTTTTAGATAAAAATTATTGTAAAGAAGATATAACTAATAAAAGTGATAAACCAACTCCTCTTAGTTTAGATGCTTTAATGACAATTGATGATGTTCGTAAAAAAGCATTTGGAACTTTAGAAGATGAATTAGAAACGACTTTATTTGGTAATAATTCAATATTATTTAATGATGTAGCTGAGAATAAAACAAATGATTTATTTGAAGAATTAACCGAAGATGATGAATTATTAGATTTTGATATTTTAGACGATGAGGAAGTTAAAGAAGAACCGATTAAAGATAGTGAATTATTTAATTTAATTGATTCAATGTATGAGAAGGGACAATAATTATGATAGATATTAAAGATGTATTTTTAGTAATATTATATTTAGCTTTGATTATATTAGTAATAGTTTCAATTGTTTTTATGATAAAAATGATGAAAACTTTAACTAAAGTAGATAAAGTTGTTACTGATGTTGATACAAAAGTTAAAAAATTAAATGGTTTATTTGATATGATTGATTATACTACTGATGCTATTACATCATTTAGTGATAAAATCATTAATGTTATTACATCAGGAATAAGTCATTTATTTAATAGAAAGAAGAAAGGTGATAAGGATGAGTAAGAAAAAAGGATTTGGTAAGTTTTTAACAGGAGCTTTAGTTGGAGCTGGTTTAGGAGTTTTATTTGCTCCTAAAAAAGGTAGTGAAACAAGAAAAGAATTAAAAGAAAAATTTGATGATTTAATTTGTAAGGTTAAAGATATTGATATTGAAGAAGTAAAAGAAAATATTGAAGATAAAATCGAACAAATTAAAGCTGAATTAGAAGATCTAGACCGTGAAAAAGTTATGAAAATTGCTAAGAAAAAAGCTAAAGAAATTGAAAATAAAGCTGAAGAATTGGTAGCTTATGCAATTGAAAAAGGAACACCAGTTTTGGAAAAAGCTGCTTCAGCAGTTAGAGAAAAAGCTATTGTTGTTACAAAAGAAGTTTTAGCTAAATTAGAAGAAGTATAATCTTCTTTTTTTTGATTCTTTTAATAAACATATTATAGACAAACGAATTTGCGTTTGATATAATGGAGAAGGAGTGATTATATGTATGGATATATAAAAGGGTTTATCAAAGATATTGAAAGTAATTATATAATCTTAGAAAATAATAATATTGGATATTTAATTTATACACCTAATCCTTATGCTTTTATTTTAGATAATGAAGAAACAATATATTTATATCAAAATGTTAAAGAAGATGAGTTAAGTTTATATGGTTTTAAAACAAAGGAAGAAAAAAAATTATTTATAAAACTTATAAGTGTAAAAGGATTAGGTTGTAAAATGGCTTTACCTATTATAGCAACTGGTTCCATAAATGGTATAGTTGATGCTATTGAAAGAGAAAATATTTTATATTTAAAAAAATTTCCTAAAATAGGTGAAAAATTGGCTAAACAAATTATATTAGATTTAAAAGGTAAAATGGCTAGTAATGAAAATATATATGAAGCGGATAAAACTGATGAATTAGTTAGTGTATTGGAGAATTTGGGTTATAAAAATGCGGAAATAAAACAAATTATAAGTAATATAAATAGAAATAATACACTAGAAGTACAAGTTAAAGAAGCATTAAAATTATTACTAAAATAGGAGGATTTTTATGGATAGAATAATTGAAACAAAGGAAAAAAAAGAAGATATATTTGAAAAAAATATTAGACCTCAATATTTAGATGAATATATTGGCCAACAAGAAATCAAAGAAAATTTAAGAGTATTTATAAAAGCAGCTAAAATGAGAAATGAGCCATTAGATCATACTCTTTTATATGGGCCTCCCGGACTTGGGAAAACCACCCTTGCCCATATTATTGCCAATGAACTTGGGACTAATTTAAAAACAGCTTCTGGACCAGCTATAGAAAAGAGTGGAGATTTAGCGGCAATATTATCTACTCTTGAACCTGGTGATGTTTTATTTATAGATGAAATACATCGTATGCCTTCTTTTATTGAAGAAATTTTATATCCAGCAATGGAAGATTTTGAAATAGATTTAATTGTCGGTAGTGATGGAAAAAACAAAAGCATTAAAATTTCTCTTCCACCTTTTACTCTTGTTGGCGCAACA
>JAVXGE010000032.1:0-10439 GCA_036657555.1 Bacilli bacterium | reverse complement strand
CATTCATTGAAACAGTCATTTTTAATAAAAAATCATTTGGTATTAATTTAGATACATCCGGATAACTACCATTTATTAATCTTGATAAAACAATTAAATTATTAAATTTAAAAATTATTTTATTATTAAAGATATGAACTTCAATTGGTTCATCAATTTCATTAAACATTTTTGTTAATTCTAAAAGATTTCTGGTAGGAATAATAATATTAATATCATCCGTCATTATTTTATCTAATTTAAGGCTTTTTTTAGCTAATCGATAAGAATCAGTTGCTGTACATTCTAAAACATCCCCAGTTATTTTAAAATTAATACCAGTTATTGCTGGTCTAGATTCTTGATTAGATGCCGCAAAAGAAGTTTGACTAATAATATTTTTTAATATTTTAGTATTTAAAATAATTGGCTCTTTACTTTCTTCTAATTCTAAATTAGGAAACTCATCAACATTATTACAATTTAAAGAAAACGAACTATTTTTAGTTGAAATAAATATTTTAGAATCAATAACTTCTTCTATATTTATAACTTCATTGGGTAATTTTCTAATAATATCATATATATATTTTCCAAAAACAACAAATTGCCCACATGTATAATCTTCTTCTATTTCTTTTATATCAATAAAAGTTTTAATAGCTATATCATTATCTGTACTTAATAAATATAATCCTTCTTTAGTTAAATCAAATTTAATACAATTTAAAATAGGTCTTAAATTTTTATTAGATATCCCTCTTATTGAATAATTTAAATGTTTTAATAAACAATCTTTTTTAATTTTAAAATGCAAATTAATCACTCCTTTTATTTTTTTTATTGATTATATTATTATTATTGAGGTGGAAACGGTGGATAACTTTAAATAATGTTATAATTATAACATTATAAGATGTTAATAACTATTTAGTTTTCACTTTTTATCCACGGTAATTGATTTATTATTTTGTTAATATCAATATTAATATTGTCGTCTTTTTCAATTTCTTTTTTAATTTTATTAACAGCATGCATAACTGTTGTGTGATCCTTACCACCAAAATCAGCACCTATTTTTGATAAAGATTCATTTAAATAAACACGACAAATATACATACAAATTTGTCTAGGAATAGTTATATCATTAGTTCTTTTTTTACTTTTTAAATCATCAACCGTTATATTATAAGTATGAGCTATTAATTGTTGAACCTGTTCAATTTTATTTTTAGAAAGAACGGCACTACCAAAATAATCTTTTAAAGCATCAATAGCTAATTCTAAAGTAATATCTTCACCATTCATAATAGTAGCATAAGCAATAATTCTTGTTATAGCTCCTTCAAGTTTTCTAATATCACTTGTACAATTATTAGCAATATATTCTTTAACATCTTGAGGAAAAATATTTTCTAAATTATGATTACCTATTTTTTTATTAATAATATTAATTCTTAAATCATAATCTGGTGGTAAAATATCAACAATTAAACCCCAAACAAACCTTGTTCTTAGTCGTTCTTCTAATTTTTTTAAATCATCAGGTGATCGATCAGATGAAATAATTATTTGTTTATTATTAGTATATAAATCATTAAATGTATTAAAAAATTCTTGTTGGGTTTTATGAGCTATTTCTAAATATTGAATATCATCAATCATTAAAACATCAACATCACGATATTTGTTTTTAAATATATCAATAGCATCAAAATTATTTTCATTTTCATTTTTACGATATATTTTTAAAAAATCGTTAACAAAAGTATCAGTTGTAACATATAATACTTTTTTCTGACTATTTTCTTTAATATAATTACCAATAGCATGCATTAAATGTGTTTTACCTAAGCCACTTTTACCATATATAAATAAAGGATTATACATAGTTCCAGGTTGTTCGGCAACGGCCAAAGCTGTGGCCTTCGCAAATTTATTACTAGTTCCAGATATAAAAGTTTCAAAAGTATATTTTGAATCTAAATTAGATTGAAATAAAGAAGTAACTGGAACACCAAATTCATCAATATCAATAATAGAACTATTATTTAAGTCATCTTCAGTAACAAATTCAAAATTAAAGATAGAACCTGTAACATCTGTAAATATTCTTTCAATAATATCAATATAATTTTCTTTTAAATGTTTTTTATGAAGTGGCATAGGAACTAATATCTTAGCATACTTTTCTGTTAATTCAATTAATTTTGTTTCTGAAAACCACATATCATATAAGACAGGCGTCAATTCCTCTTTAATTTTTAATAAAAAAGAATTCCATATATTATTAATGTCCATAACATCACCCACTTTATAAGTTCTTTAACTATTTTACCTTATTTTTAATAAAAATGCTATAATAAAACAAAAAAAAATAGATAATCCACCGGGAAATAGATCACCCAGCTTGGGAAATACCATTTTATCCACTAATTTGTGCAAAAAATAAAAGTTAATAAATAAAATGTTAATTAAATTATCCACAAATGTGTCTAAAACGGTGGATAAGTCATAAAATATAAATAAACACCATTATTTTAATAAAAAAGAACGAAAATGTTTGACAAACAGCTTTTTTATCTATATAATTAATAATGCAATTAAAAAAAGTTTAAGTTTTGGAGGTGGATTATTATGAAAAGAACTTTTCAACCAAATAATCGTAAAAAAAGTAAAAAAATGGGTTTTTTAACAAGAGTTAAAAATAAAATTGTTAGTAATCGTCGTCGTAAAGGACGTAAGGTTTTAGCACGTTAAAATAATCACTGTTATGCAGTGATTTTTTTCTATTATATATGAGGGTGAAAGTATGAAAAAGGAAAATATAATTAAAAATAATTTTGATTTTCAAAGAATAATAAAAGAAAATAGACCATATAAATATAAAGAATATATTATATATTTGGAAAAAAATAAAGAAGAAACTTATCATTTTGGTTTTTCCGTTGGTAAAAAAATTGGTAATGCTGTTGTTAGAAATAAAATAAAAAGGCAATTAAGAAGTATAGTTTCTAAAAAAGACTATCAAAATGGTTTTAATTGTATTATAATAGTAGGTAGTAATATTTTAAATAAAACATTTGAACAAAGAGAATTAGTTTTATTAGAAGTATTGCAAAAATTAAATTTATTAAAGGAGAATAAAAATGCATAAATCAAAAAAAATAATATTAGTTTTATTAGCTGTTTTTGTATTAACAGGTTGTACAAAATATAAGGAATATGAAAAAAAACCCGTTATTATAGAACAAACTGGTCAAAGGGTCGTTGAAAATGTTTTATGTAAAACAGATAAAACAGCTGAAGAATTAAATAAAATTAAAGTTAAAAATATTGAATTATTAACTAAACAATTAGAAAATAAAGAAATAACCCAAGAAGAATTAAATAAAAAATTTGAAGAATTAAATAAAACTTTTAATGTTGATAATATCGTTAGTTGTAGTGAGTTTAAAGTTAATAGTAATAAGGAAGGTTTATTTACAACTCTTTTTGTTAATACATTAGCTTGGTTAATAATAAAAGTTGGCGAATTTACAAAAAATTATGGTTGGGCTATTATTATAGTTACAATATTAATAAGATTAGTTATGTATCCTTTAACTAAAAAAACAGCTTTACAATCAGAAGGATTAAAAGAAGCTAAACCTAAATTAGACAAATTAGAAGCAAAATATCGTAATCGAACGGATCAAGAAGCACAAATGATGAAATCTCAAGAAATGATGAAAATATATAAAGATTATAAAATAAATCCTATGTCAGGTTGTTTATTTGCTTTAATTCAAATACCTTTGTTCTTTGCTTTTTATGAAGCGTTATATCGATTACCAGTTGTTTTAGAAGAAAACTTTTTAGGTATAAATTTAGGTTTAACGCCACTTACTGCTTTTAAAGCGGGACATTATTATTACGCTATTTTTATTATTTTAGTAATAGCAGCTACTTATTTTTCATTTAAATTAAATGCTGCAGATACTGGTGGACAATCTCAAAAACAAATGAAAATGATGACTAATATGAGTATTATTATGATTTCAATTGCTTCATTTACAATATCAACAGGCATCGCCTTATATTGGATTATAAATAGTAGTTTTACAATAGTTCAAAATTTACTTGTAAAAAGGAGAAAAAAGAATGATCACGTTGCATAAATATGAAGGTAAAAATGTCGAAGATTTAATTAAAGAAAGTTTAAAAGATTTAAAAGTTTTAGAAACTGATATATATTATATTGATAATGAAATTGAAGGTGGATTATTTAAAGGTAAAAAACATTGCTTAGAAGTAATTACCAAAGAAGAAATAATTAAATTTATAAAAGATTTTTTAACAGAATTATCTAACAAAATGAATTTTGATATTAAAAGTGAAATAAGAATAAATAAAGATGTAATTAATGTTACATTAGTATCAGATAACAATAATATTTTAATTGGTAAGGATGGTAAAAATTTAAGTGCTATTCAAATATTAATTAGACAATTATTCCATGATTTATTTAAATTTCATTTTAAAATAATGGTTGATGCTAGTAATTATAAAGCTCGGAGGATGGAAAACTTAGAATATAGTATTAAAAAAACTTGTAATGATGTTATTAATACACATATTGAAGTTAAATTAGATCCAATGAATTCATATGAAAGAAGAATTGTGCATACTATTGTATCAGAGTTTGATGCTTTACAATCAGTTAGCTGTGGTGAAGGAAATGAAAGATATACAGTTATAAGATATAAAGACTGATTATCTTTTTTTCTTGAAATTTTTAAAAATATATTGTAAAATACAACTAGAAAGGAAAGAAAGTTATGCCAAAAGAAAAAATGCCAATAAGCATATTAAATAAAATGGATGATGAATATATAAAAATTGTCAAAGAAATTATTACTAATCCAGAATTCATTAAAAGACGTATTTACCATCATCACGAAAATAGATCTGTTTATGGTCATTGCCTTTTAGTTTCAATTCGTGCTTATTATATTGCCCGGTTTTTTAACTTAGATTATAAATCAGCAGCAATAAGTGGATTATTGCATGATTTTTATTACAATGACTGGCAATTAAGCCAAAGAAAAGGGCCTCTTTTTGAAGCTCATGGTTTTACTCATGCTAAACAAGCCTTAGAAAATTCTAAATTTTTCTTTCCTGAATTAATGAATAAAAAAGTTGAAAACGCAATTAAAAGACATATGTTTCCCTTAAATATTGTTCCACCTTTATATTTAGAAAGTTGGATTATTTGTTTAGTTGATAAATACTGTTCTTTTGAAATATTTAAAAAACCAAAAAATTTATATAAATACATTGGTTATAAAGGAAAAAAGGTGGTATAAATGGAAGATACAATAACCGCTATAGCTACTTCATTAGGAGTTGGAGCTATATCAATTATTAGAGTTAGTGGTAGTGAAGCAATAAATATTGTAAATAAAATAACTAAATTTAAAAAATTAGCTTTAGCTGCTTCACATACAATTCATTATGATTATATAATTTCTGACAATCATCTTATTGATGAAGTTTTAATTACGGTTATGTTAGCACCTAAAACATTTACGAAAGAAGATATTGTTGAAATAAATTGTCACGGTGGTATTGCTACAACTAATAAGATATTAGAACTATTATTAATAAATGGTTGTCGTTTAGCGCAACCTGGAGAATTTACAAAACGGGCTTTTTTAAATGGAAGAATTGATTTAATAGAAGCAGAAGGGGTTATGGATTTGATTAATTCTAAGACAGATAAAGCTCGGAGTTTAGCTCTTAATCAAATTAAAGGTAAAGTATCGCAATTAATAGAAAATTTAAGACAACAAATATTAGAAATATTAGCTAATATTGAAGTTAATATTGATTATCCAGAATATGAAGATATAGAACAAGTAACTAATAAAATACTTTTAAAAAAAATTATAAATATTGAACAACAAATTAATGATATTATAATTAAAAGTGAAAATGGAATAATTGTCAAAGAAGGAATTAATGTTGCTTTAGTAGGACGACCTAATGTTGGTAAAAGTAGTTTATTAAATTGTTTATTAGAAACAAACAAAGCAATTGTAACTTCAATTGCTGGGACAACCCGTGATTGTGTTGAAGGAACACTTATAATTGATGGAATTGTTTTTAACCTTATTGATACAGCTGGTATTAGAAAAACGGATGACTTAGTTGAAAAGATTGGGGTTACTAAAAGTATTGATTTAATTGATGAAGCTTCTTTAATTTTACTTTTATTAAATGGTAATGAATCATTACAACCGGAGGATATAGAATTATTAAATAAACTTAAAAATAAAAATTATATTGTGGTTGTTAACAAAAATGATTTAGAAATAAAATTAGATATTAATAAATTAGATATTAATAAAACGGTATATATTAGTGCATTAAATAATGAAGGAATTGATACTTTAAAAAATAAAATAAAAGAAATATTTAATTTAGAACAAATTGAAACGGATGATTTAACTTATTTAAGTAATGCCCGTTGTTTATCTTTATTAAAACAATCTTATCAAGCAATTGGTGATTTAAAGCAAGGTATTAATAATAATTTACCAATTGATATATTAGAAATTGATTTAAAAAATATTTGGAATTTATTAGGTAGTATTATTGGACAAACATATGAAGATGAATTAATTGATCAATTATTTAGCCAATTTTGTCTAGGAAAGTAGGTTATTATGGAATATGAAGTAATTGTTGTTGGCGGTGGTCATGCTGGATGTGAGGCAGCTTTAGCAAGTTGTAAAAAGGGTCATAAAACCCTTTTAATAACAGGAAACATTAAAAATATAGCAACCCTACCATGTAATCCATCTATTGGTGGATCAGCTAAAGGGGTTGTTGTTCGTGAAATAGATGCCTTAGGTGGAATGATGGGTAAATGTTCTGATTTGAGTCAAATTCAAATGAAGATGCTTAATTATGCTAAGGGTCCTGCTGTTCAAGCTTTGAGAGCACAAGTTGATAAAATTACTTATCCAAAAGTAATGTTAGATATTTTAACTAAGCAATCTAATTTAGACATAAAAGAAGCTATGGTTGAAGATTTAATCATAGAAAATAATAAAGTAAATGGTATTATTTTAAAAGACAAAACTTCGATTTTAAGTAATATTGTTATATTAACGACAGGTACTTATTTAAAAGCTGATATTTTAAGAGGTAGTACACGAAGACGAGAAGGGCCACATGGTGAGGAACCAAGTAATTTTTTAAGTGATAATTTAAAAAAATATGGTTTTAAAATTATTCGTTTAAAAACCGGGACACCTCCAAGAATTATAAAAGAAAGCATTGATTTTAGTCAAACAAAAATTGAAAAAGGCGACAATATTTTAGAAAATTTTAGTTTTGATAATGATCCTAATTATGATATTTCTAAGCAAACGCCATGTCATTTAATTTATACAACTCCTAAAACGCATGAAATAATTTTGGCTAATTTAAATAAATCGAGTATGTATGGGGGTTTAAATGATATAACTGGTGTTGGTCCACGTTATTGTCCATCAATTGAAGATAAAATTGTTCGTTTTAAGGATAAAGAAAGGCATCAGATTTTTTTAGAACCGGAAAGTTTATGCTATGATGAAATATATTTACAAGGTTTTTCAACAAGTATGCCTGAAGAAATACAAGAATTAATGGTTCATAGTTTACCGGGTTTAGAGCAAGCTAAAATAGCTAAATATGCTTATGCAATTGAATATGATGCTATTTATCCGACACAACTTAAACCTAACTTGGAAACTAAAATAATTGAAAATTTATTTACAGCTGGTCAAATTAATGGTACGAGTGGTTATGAAGAAGCTGCTTGTCAAGGATTGATGGCTGGAATAAATGCTTGTTTGAAGTTGGAAAAGAAAGAACCTTTTATTTTAAAACGAAATGAAGCTTATATTGGAGTCTTAATTGATGATTTGATAACTAAAGGGGTAACGGATCCGTATCGTTTATTAACTTCAAGGGCGGAATATCGTTTGTTGTTAAGACATGATAATGCTGATTTAAGATTAAGGGCATATGGTTATCAATTAGGTTTGATTAGTAAAGACCAATATGACAAATTACTTACTTATAAAGCTCAAATTGAACAATTAAAAACTTTATTAAATAAATTAAAAATAACTCCTGCCAATAATGATTTATTAATATCATTAAAAACCACTCCTATTAAAGATGGTTTAATATTGTCAGAATTTTTAAAACGACCAGAAATAACTTATAAACAATTAGAAGAATTAAAGCTAATTGACTTTGAATGTTCTGATTTAGTTAAACAACAAGTGGAAATAAATATTAAATATGAAGGCTATATTTTAAAAGCTAATAAAGAAGCTAATAAACTAATAGCCTTAGAAAATAAAAAGATACCATCTGATGTTGATTATTTTAAAATTGCTAATTTAGCAAGTGAAGCAAAGCAAAAATTAAATGAAATAAAACCAATTTCTATTGGTCAAGCCCTTCGCATTAGTGGCGTTAATCCATCAGATATTTCAATATTAAGTATTTATTTAAAGAAAGCGTATAATTATGAAACAAAGTGAATTTATTAAAAGTTTAGGAGAACTTAATATTATTATTAATGATATTCAATTAAAGCAATTACATCAATACTATAATTTATTAGTTGAATGGAATAAAATTATGAATTTAACAGCTATAATTGATATTGATGATGTTTATTTAAAACATTTTTACGACAGTTTAACAATTACTAAAGTTATTGATTTAAATGAAATTAAAACTTTGTGTGATATTGGAACGGGAGCTGGTTTTCCTGGTTTAGTTTTAAAAATTGTTTATCCTGATTTAAAAATAGTTTTAGTTGATTCTTTAAATAAACGAGTTAATTTTTTAAAAGAAGTTATTAAGCAATTAAATTTAAAAAATATTGAAGTAGTAAATGCCCGAGCTGAAGAATATGCTATTAATAATCGAGAACAATTTGATGTTGTTACAGCTAGAGCGGTAGCCCCCTTAAATATTTTATTAGAGTATTGCTTACCTTTAGTAAAAATAAACGGTTTTTTTATTCCAATGAAAGGCAATATAAATGAAGAACTGGATAATAGTTCCAAAGCTTTAGATATTCTTAAAGCTAAATTAATTTCTAAAAGTACTTTTTTATTGCCATTTGAAGAAAGTAACCGAACTATTCTAAAAATTAAAAAAACAGAAAAAACAAATGTTATTTATCCGCGTAAATATAGCGATATGAAAAAGAAGCCACTTTAATAGTGACTTTTTATTTTTATTTCCCAAAAGTTGTTGCATTATTTCCCAAAATATAGTATTATATATTTATAAAGGAATATGGAGGGGAATTTTTTAGATGTTAAATGAAAAACAAATAGTTGAATTAAGCATCAATGATGTTTTACCAAATCGTTTTCAACCACGAATCAAATTCGACGAAAATTCAATTAACGAACTAGCCCTATCTATCAAGAAATACGGAGTTATTCAACCTATTGTTGTAAGAAAAATAGGCGACAAATATGAAATAATAGCCGGTGAGAGAAGATATAAAGCTAGTGTTATTGCAGGTAAAACAACTATCCCGGCAATCGTTTCTGAATTTAGTGATAATGAAAGTGTTGAAATTGCTTTGATAGAAAATGTTCAAAGAGAAGACTTAACACCAATTGAAAAAGCTATTTCATATAAAAAAATATTAGATATGGGTTATATGAATCAAGAAGCTTTAGCTCAAAAGATTGGGAAATCTCAATCAGCTATTGCTAATACTTTAAGACTATTAGGTTTAGGTGAAGAAGTTCAAGAATCATTATTAGAAAATAAAATTTCTGAACGGCATGCACGATCTTTGCTTAAATTAAAAAGCGAAAATGAACAAGTAACAATGTTAAAACGTATTATAGATGAAAGATTAACTGTTAGAAAAACAGATGAGGAGATAGAAAAGATGTTAAATAACGAAACAATGAATAATTATGGTCCTGTTCCAATGCAAGATGATATAGTAGCCATTCCTGATATGGCCCCTGTTGTTAACAATAATATACAAGCGCCAGGCTTTATGAATATTGAAAATATTGCAGCTAATGCTCAAGATATTATTACTGAACAAAAACCGGCCGTTAATATGGCTAATTTATTACAACCAGATGGTAATGCTCCTATTGCCCAAGCCCCAGTAGAGCCTAAAGATGAAGATATTTTACAACCTGGGAAATTTTTCAATTTTTTTGGAAATGAAGAACAAACAACTGGTAATGAAAATTATAATTTTGATAATTTCTTTGCTCCTGATGCTGCGGGAAATAATTCTGTGGCAGCACCAACAAATCAACAACCAATGTATCAAGCACCAGTAGAACCAGTGGTACCAACATATGAAGCGCCAAGTGCTCCAGTGTATGAACAACCAATGTATCAAGCACCAGTAGAACCAGTGG
>JAVXGE010000031.1:0-10474 GCA_036657555.1 Bacilli bacterium | reverse complement strand
AAAAACTTCGAAAAACAGCTTTAGCTTTGGCTTCAGAAGAAGGCAAAGAACTTGGTCTTAAAGAAGAAAAATTGACAATTGCTAAGGCTATGTTAATTAAAAATATTAACATTCAAACAATAAAAGAGTGCACAGGTTTAAATGATAATGAAATTAATAATTTAAAATAAACGTTTCAATTTGAATCGTTTAAGATTATTGACAAATAAATATAATTTTTATTTGTCTTTTTATATTTTTTTATAATAACATTTATGCTTTTTGTAAAAAGGTCTACTTAAGACATTATTATAAGATAATCATAAATTAAAATATCATCTTATATAAATAAGTGGAAATATTTTAATAAATTTGATATAATGTAGATGCTATGGGAGATGAATATATGAAAAAAAATATCAAAAATATTAATAATGATAAAATGGATATTGAAGTAATTCGTTATTTTATTAATAATAATAATGAGTATTTAATCTATTCTTTAAACGAAATTGATAATGCTGGTTATACAAAATTATATATTTCAAAAATAATTGGTAATAGTGCACGTATTATAAATGATGAAGAAGAATGGGTACTTATTAAAAATATTATTAAAGAAGTTGTTCGAAGTAATCGTGATGGTAGTCCATTGAGTATCATTGATTTAGACGAATGTAATTTAGATAATGTTGTTTTACAAGATACAAAAGTGTTTAAACTACAAGGTAATTTGGTCAATTTGTTATCAGAAAACAAACAGGATTTTTCTAATGAAGAACCAAGTAAAGAAATAATTGAAGAACCAATTGATGAATCTTTAGAAGAAGAATTACAAGTTGATGTTTTAAATAAAAGAATTATTGATTTAGAAGCTCAAGTTAATAAATATCAACAGCAAATAAATAGTATTAAACATTTATTAGAAGAATAGAAATCCTATTCTTTTTCTTTTGTTTGGGACATAAAATTATAGTGGGGTGAATATATGAAAAATGTCATAAACTACTATTATAATTTAGAACCTATTGCTATTCATCAAATAAATAAAAAATATTATTTCAAAGCTTCAGATGAACAATATGTTTTTATTACCTATGATAATATTAATGAGATAGATGCTCTTTATGATTTTTCTAATAGTTTACTTCTAAGAGGTTTAATGTGTCATCAAATGATTTTAAATATTGATAAACAAATATTAACAAAGGTTAATGAAGATTTATATGTTTTAATGAAAATATATGTTGCTAAAAAGGATATAGCTATAAATGATATTCTTAATTTTAACAATATAACTATAAATGATACTAAATCTATTTTAAGGCGTGACGATTGGTTTAATTTGTGGACTAATAAAATTGATTATTTCGAATATCAAATTAATCAATTGGGTAAAAAACATCCTATTATTACAAGGAGTTTTAGTTATTATGTTGGTTTGGCTGAAAATGCTATTAGTTTAATAAGTAATGTTAACAAGGATGGTTTGTCTTTAAATTTGAGTCATCGGCGTATTTTGTACAATGATACTTTTTATAATTTATATAATCCTTTAAATTTTGTTATTGATTTAAGAGTAAGAGATATATGTGAATATTTTAAAAGTTGTTTTTTTAACGGTCAGGAAGTTTTAGAATTAATTAAACAATATTTATCCTATAATAAACTTAGTTATAATGAAAGTTGTTATTTTTTTGCTCGTCTTTTATATCCTTCTTATTATTTTGATGTATATGAAAAAATCATCGACAATCAAATCGATGAAGAAGAAATTAATTATGTAATATCTAAAGTTGATAGTTATGAGAATATATTAAGGGAAGTATATATATATTTAAAAAGTTCTATAAATATTCCGGAAATAGAATGGTTACAAAAGGCTATCCTATATTGATAACTTCTTTTACTTCGGGTACTTCACTTTGAATTGCAGCTTGAATACCATCTTTTAAAGTAACGTCTAACATGGTACAATTTAAACAAGCTCCCATCATTTTAATGTAAACAATTTTGTTTTCATATTTAACAAATTCAATATCGCCACCATCATTAATTAAAAAAGGTCTTAAATGTTCAATTATATCAATTATTGTTGCTTCGTTTTCTGTCATTTTTAATCACCTAGTGCTTATTATATATTAGTTTTAAGGCAATGTAAAGACTTTTTAATATTTTTATGATATAATTATTTTGAGGTGTTGTTATGGCTGAATATGCGAAGAATAAAATAGTTAAAGGAACGGTTACAGGCGTTGAAAAATATGGTGTATTTGTTTCTTTAGGCGATTATGACAGTGGTTTGATTCACATATCAGAAGCGTCACGTTATTTTATTAATAATATAAATGATTTATTTAAAGTTGGGGATGAGATTAATGTTCAAATGATTGGTTTTAATGAAAAAACGGGTCATTTTGATTTAAGTGTTAAAAATATTGAGTATAAAAAAGTTGCTAAAAAAAGAAGAAAAATAATTGAAACAAGTCTTGGTTTTAGGACATTAGCATACAAATTACCAATTTGGATTGATGAAAGTTTGAAAAAACTGCAAAAAGAAACAAAATAGTCTTGACAAAGCAGTTTGAAAAATGATATAGTTAATTACGTCAGTACCGGGCGATTAGCTCAGTTGGTTAGAGCACCTGCCCTACAAGCAGGGGGTCGTAGGTTCGAGTCCTACATCGCCCACCATTTATTTATGCCGAAATAGCTCAACTGGTAGAGCAACTGACTTGTAATCAGTAGGTTGTGGGTTCAAGTCCTATTTTCGGCACCATCTTGTTGGAGAGGTAGCGAAGTGGCTAAACGCGGCAGACTGTAAATCTGTTCCTTCGGGTTCGATGGTTCGAATCCATCTCTCTCCACCACTTATTTTTAAGGTTACTTTGCCTCGTAGCCAAGTGGTAAGGCACCACACTTTGACTGTGGCATGCGCTAGTCCGAATCTAGCCGAGGCAGCCAATATTTATTCGTCTCGTTAGCTCAGCTGGTAGAGCATTTGACTTTTAATCAAAGGGTCACGCGTCCGAATCGCGTACGAGACACCAATTGAAAATATAATCCTTAGCAATAAGGATTTTTTATTTGTAAAATTAATCTTATTGCTATATAATATAAAGTGGTGAGAAAAATGAAAATATTAATTATTATATTATCGTTATTGATTGGTTTTACTTTTTATAATACTTCTTATAAAGTAAATAAATCATTAGACAATATTGATTTTTCTAAAGTAACTAAATTAATGATAACTGCTCATCCGGATGATGAATCATTATGGGGTGGAGCTCATTTATTAGAAGATGATTATTTAGTTGTTTGTATTACATGTGGTAGTAGTCGAATAAGAGTAAAAGAATTCAAAAATGCTATGCATAAAACAAATGACCAATTTATAATGCTAGGTTATCCTGATTTAACTTTATTTGGAGCTAGTAAGTGGAAAAAAGAATATAATGATATTTATAACGATTTAAAAAAAATTATTAATTATAAAAAATGGGATATAATTGTAACTCATAATAAGGATGGTGAATATGGTCATCCACATCATAAACTTACTAGTAAAATAGTTACTTCTTTAACCGATAATAATTTATATTATTTTGGTCAATATTATAAAAAAGATGAAGTTCAAGGTCTTAAAATAGATAGTAATTTGTTAAAACAAAAAAAAGAATTATTAAAAGTTTATAATTCTCAAGCAATTGTTCGAACAATGTTTAAACATATGAATAGTTATGAAAATTGGATTTTAATTAAGTAAAATCCTTTTTATTTTCTTTGATATTTGGTATACTATTATTGGTGATAAAGATGCTTAAAAGAATGAATGAAATAATTGAAATCCTTAATAAAGCTAACTATGAATATTATGCTTTAGATAACCCTACCTTAAATGATCAAGAATATGACCGTTATATGCAAGAATTAACTAAAATAGAATTAGAAAATCCATCTTTAAAAAGGAGTGATTCTCCAACTTTAAGAGTTGGAACAGAAGTTATAAGCGAATTTAAAAAAATCATTCATGAAAAACCAATGCTATCACTTAGTAATGTTTTTAATGAAAATGATATTTTTAGTTTTGATGAAAAAGTTAAAAAAGAAGTTAATCCAGCTTATGTTTGCGAATTAAAAATAGATGGTTTATCAGTTTCTTTATTATATAAAAATGGTAAATTAATTAGAGGAGCTACTAGAGGTGATGGAATAATTGGGGAAGATATAACCCATAATGTTAAAACAATTAAATCGATTCCTTTAGTTTTAACAGAACCTTTAGATATAGAAGTTCGTGGCGAAATATATATGAGCAAAAGAAGTTTTAATGAATTAAACAAACAAAGGAAAAAAGAAGGTATTGAATTGTTGGCTAATCCTCGTAATGCTGCCGCTGGTTCGGTTCGCCAATTAGATAGTAAAATAGCTGCCAATAGGAATTTAGACTGTTTTATATATCATTTACCTAATCCTAGTGATTATAATATTAAAACCCACCGTGAAGCCTTAGATTTTATGGCTTCCTTAGGTTTTAATGTTAATCCTAATATTAGATTAGTTGATAATATAAAAGGAGTTGTTAATTTTATTGATGAATGGACCGATAAAAGAGAAGAATTACCTTATGAAATAGATGGCATCGTTATTAAAGTAAATGATTTAAACCAACAAATTAAACTTGGTTTTACTAGTAGGAGTCCTAAATGGGCAACCGCTTATAAGTTTCCCGCTTTAGAAGTTTTAACTAAATTAAAAGATATTAAATTTACAGTTGGTCGAACCGGTCAAGTAACCCCTAATGCCGTTTTAGAACCAGTTCGATTAATGGGTAGCCTTATAAGTAGAGCCACCCTTCATAATGAAGACTATGTTGTTTTAAAAGACATTAAAATTAATGATATTGTTTCTATCCGAAAAGCTGGTGATGTTATCCCTGAAGTAGTAAGCGTTATAACTAATCGTCGCGATGGGACACAATTAGATTTTAAAATGATTACACATTGTCCTATTTGTAACTCTTTATTAATTAAAAAAGATGCTTCTTACTATTGTGTTAACAATAAATGTGATAAACAAAAAATTGAAAATTTAATTCATTTTGTAAGTCGTGATGCTATGAATATGGAAGGCTTTGGCGAAAGCATCATTACCGATTTTTATAACATGGGTTATTTAAAAAGCTGTGTTGATTTTTATACATTATATCAACATAAAGAAGCCTTGATGGAATTAGAAGGGTTTGGTTTGAAAAGTATTAATAATTTATTAGATGGTATTACTAAAAGTAAAGATAATTCTCTAGAAAGATTATTATTTGGTTTAGGAATAAGACATGTAGGCTTGAAAACGGCTAAAATATTAGCTAAGGAGTATTCTAATATTGACAATTTAATTGAAGCTCCTTATGAATCTTTAATTTTAATTAAAGATATAGGTAAAATTATTGCTCAAAGTGTTGTTAATTATTTTAAAACGGATAATATAATTACTTCATTAAAACAATATAATCTAAATATGACTTATTTAGGTAAAGTAACTAGTAATGATATATTTAATAATAAAATATTTGTTTTAACAGGCTCTTTAAATAACATAACTCGTTTACAAGCTCAAAATAAAATTGAATCTTTAGGCGGTACTGTTAATAATAGTGTTAGTTCTAAAACTAACGTTGTTATTGTTGGCTCAAACCCCGGATCTAAATATAATGATGCTTTAAACCTAGGTATTGAGATATGGCAAGAAACCACTTTTTTATCTAAGCTTAATTAACATAATGCTAAAATAAAAAACTTGATATGAAAAAGCCTTTTGATAAAAGGTCTTACGTTTATTTTTAAAATAGGATGTTGTAAAACTAAGATGATGTAAAGGTTTTGAGTAAGAATAGAATGATAGTTATAAGGACTATTTTAAGGAAGAAACAAGTAAAAAGAGGATGAATTATTAAAAAGTGTAAAAAAATATAAGAAAAAGCATATATTTGATTGACAAACGAATGCTTTTTTAGTACAATCTTATGTGGTACATTTAATTTATTCCCACAAATAATGAATTATGGGACAATTCATTCTTTGGAAGAAAGGAAAATATTTATGAAAGATTCATATATGCAAAAAACTGCTGATTTAGTTAGGGACTGGTATGTTATTGACGCCGAAGGAGAAACTTTGGGTCGTTTAGCTACTAAAGTTGCTACCGTTTTAAGGGGTAAGAATAAACCTACATTCACACCACATATTGATTGTGGCGATAATGTGATTATTATTAATGCTTCTAAAATTAATTTAACTGGTAATAAGTTAGATAAAAAAATCTATTATAATCATAGTGGTTATACTGGTGGATTAAGAGAAAGAACAGCTAGAGTTATGAGGGATAAATATCCTGTTGAAATGATTGAAAGAGCTGTTAAAGGAATGCTTCCTAATGGTAGATTAGGACGTGCAATGTATAAGAAATTATTTGTTTATGCTGATGCTGTTCATCCGCATGAAGCTCAAAAGCCAAAGGAAATGAAATAGGAGGAATTTATGGCAAAAGAAAAAAAGATATATCTTGGAACTGGTCGTCGTAAATCAAGCGTTGCTCAAGTTAAAATGACTTCTGGTAAAGGTAAAATTACCGTAAATGGAAGAGACGTTAGAGATTTCTTTCCTTACGAAACTAATGTTATGGATTTAATGCAACCATTAGTGGCTACAAATAATGCTGAAACATTTGATATTGAAGTTAAAACGGACGGTGGAGGTTTCACTGGTCAAACAGGTGCTATTAGATTAGGAATTACAAGAGCTTTATTATTATATGATGAAGCAAATGAAGAAAATGAAGATAGTTACCGTAAAGTTTTAAAAAGAGCTGGATTTATAACTAGAGATTCAAGATCAAAAGAACGTAAAAAACCAGGCTTAAAAGCTGCTCGTCGAGCACCCCAATTCAGTAAACGATAGAAATTATATTTCTATAAACCTTATAAGCTTAATGTTTATAGGGTTTTCTTATGTTTAAAAGTATGCCTAAATTACATTAAATCTCGTTCGTAGCACATAAACTAAAATTTAAATGAAGAAGATACTTTTTTTTACTAGTAAAATAATGTATAATGGAATAAGGTGATAAGATGAACAAAGTTATTATTATTGGTTGTGGTAATGTAGGAATGAGTTATGCCTATGCTTTAGTTAATCAAAAAACAAATGTTAAAGAATTAGTTTTAATTGATATTGATAAACAAAGAATTATAGGAGAGGTAATGGATTTAAATCATTGCTTAGCTTTTGCACCTAATAAAATAAGTATTAAAGCAGGGGATTATAAGGACTGTTGTGATGCTGATATTATTGTTATAGCTGCTGGTTCTAATCAAGCTAAAGGTGAAACAAGAATGGACTTAATATATAAAAATAGTAAAATATTTAAAGATATTATTGATAATGTTATGGTTAATAGTTTTAAAGGAATCTTTTTAGTGGCTACGAACCCTTTAGATGTTATGACTTATTTAACTTGGAAATATTCTAAATTACCAGCTAATCATATTATAGGTACAGGTACTAATTTAGATACCGCCAGATTAAAATATATTATTGCTAAGCAATTACAAATTAATCCTAACTGTGTTCATGCTTATGTTATAGGTGAGCATGGTGATAGTGAATTTGTACCTTGGAGTAATGCTTTTATTGGTTCGCAAAGCATTTACGACTATTTAGGTCAAACTTTTTTAGATCAAACTTATGTTGATGTTCGTGATGCTGCTTATGAAATTATAAATAAAAAGGGTTCAACTTGTTATGGAATTGGAATGTGTTTGGTTAGAATAACAAAGGCTATTTTAGACAATGAAAATAGTATAATTGTTGTATCTTCATATGATAATGACAATCATTTATTTATAGGCGGGCCGACAATTATAAATAAAAACGGTGTTCGTAATAAGGTTAATGTTACTTTAACAAAAGAAGAAAAAGAAAAATTAGATAACTCAATTAGGGTTGTAAAAAAGGCTATTGAGGATCTTGAAAGCGGGAATGCAAATGTTAAAAATTAGTAATGAATGGCAAGATTATGAATGTCTAAGTGCTGGATGCGGTGAGAAATTAGAGCGATGGGGCAAATATATTTTAAGAAGGCCTGATCCTCAAGCTATTTGGGATATTAAGCAAGATAACAAATGGGATAAGGTTGATGGGTTATATAATAGATCAAATGAAGGTGGGGGATACTGGGATTTTAAAACAAAGTTACCAGAATATTGGGTTATTAATTATAAAAATTTAAAATTTAAAATAAGTCCAACTAATTTTAAACATACGGGTTTATTTCCTGAACAAGCAACAAATTGGGATTTTATGACAAATAAAATTCAAAATAGTCAAAGAAAAATAAAAGTTTTAAATTTATTTGCTTATACAGGTGGAGCAAGCATGGCTTTATCTTCAGCTGGAGCTAGTGTTGTTCATGTTGATGCTTCAAAGGGTATGATTGATTGGGCTAAAGAAAATATGAAATTATGCGGTTTAGAAAACAATCCAATTAGATTTATTGTTGATGATTGTTTAAAATTTGTTGAAAGAGAACAAAGACGAGGCAATAAATATGATGCCATTGTCATGGATCCACCTAGTTATGGACGAGGACCAAATAAAGAAATTTGGAAATTTGAAGATAATATTGATACTTTAATTAAAGAATGTATAAAAATATTGAGTGATCAACCATTATTCTTTTTAATTAATTCTTATACAACGGGCATTTCACCAATTGTTGTTGAAAATATGTTGAAAACTTATTTTAAAAATGGTAAGGTTGAATCTGGTGAAGTAGGTTTACCGATTGTTGAAAATAATATGATTTTACCATGTGGTATATACGGAAGATGGGAAAGTAATGATTAATATTGTTTATGAAGATAATCATTTATTAGTTGTTATTAAACCAATTAATATGCCAAGTCAAAAAGATGATAGTAATGATCCTAATTTATTAGATGAATTAAAAAAATATTTGGTTAAAAAATATAATAAAAAAGGAGCTGCATACCTAGGCTTAGTACAACGCTTAGATAGACCAGTAGGCGGTTTAATGGTATTTGCTAAAACTAGTAAGGCAGCTAGTCGTTTAAGCGAGCAGATAAGACAACACAACGTAAAAAAAGAATATCATGCTGTTGTTTGCGGTAAAATTGATAAATATGGCACCTTTACCGATTATTTGTTAAAAGATACCCAAACCAACATGGTTAAAATTGATAAGAACGGTAAAGAAGCTGTTTTAGATTATGAATTAGTTAGTTTTAAAAATAATTATTCATTAGTTAAAATAAATTTAAAAACCGGTCGTTCTCACCAAATTAGAGTCCAGTTTTCTTATCATGGATTTCCTTTATATGGTGATCAAAGATATAATGAAAAAGCAAAAGTAAAACAACAAATAGCTCTATATGCTACCAAACTTACTTTCTCGCATCCGATAACTAAAGAAGAATTAACTTTTGAAATTAATTTTCCAAGTACACAACCTTGGGATATATTTTAAGAAACAATCAATTTTGATTGTTTTTCTTTAAAACAATATTTATAAATAATAATTCACTTAAAAGGTTGAAAAAAATGGTAAAATATGGTATTATGTTAACACAATGCAACCGAAAGTAAGGAGAATTTTTTTATGATTAATTTTATAGTAGTAGATGATATAGAAGCTTTTGCAATATCAGTAGAAAATGTAATAACTAAAATCATGATTAATAATACATTAGCTTATCAAACTTATAAGTTTAATGACTATAATAAAAAATTCATAGATTTTATAAATAAACCCCTTCCTAATAAAGTTTATTTTTTAGACATTGAAACTAAATCAGCTTCAGGTATTGATATAGCTAGAATGATAAGGAGAAATGATATTGATAGTGTCATTATTTTTATCACAGCTCATGAAGATTTAGGTAATGTTGTTTCTAAAGAACAATTATTAGCTTTAACTTTTATATGTAAATTTGATGGTTTTGAAAATAAAGTAGCTTCAGCTACTAAAAAAGCTTTAGAAATTTTAGATAAAAAAAGAGTTATTAGATTTACTGATTATAATACTGTTTATACGATTCCAATTAAAGAAATACTTTATATAACAAGAGATAGTATTGAAAGAAAATGTTTGATTAAAACAGATTATACTACTTATAAAGTTAGCAAAACAGTAACTGAATTAAAAGAACTTACACAAGGTTCTTTAGTTCAAACGCATCGAGCATGTTTAGTTAATAAAGATCGTATCCGTAAAATTAATTGGACAACGAATGAATTGACTTTAAATAACGGTGAAGTTTTAACTTTGTTATCTGAATATTATAAAAAGGAGTTAGTGTAAAATGTTGGAAAAAGCAATTGAATATTTAATACCTTGTGCTATAAATATAATAACAGTTATTTATGTTTTAAAAACAATACTAAATGTTAAAATCGATTTTAAAGATTTTAAATTA
>JAVXGE010000030.1:0-11547 GCA_036657555.1 Bacilli bacterium | reverse complement strand
GACCAATATTTATATATTTTAATAATTTAATTGGTGCTTTTATTAATAATAGTACCACTTTATATACAAATATAAATGGTAATAAAAATATTGGTTTATTCAATTAGAATCACCACACATCCCTTTTTATCTTTTACTAATTTAATTATATCATATTTTTACATTTTGTGAAACTTTTTTTAACAAAACATATAATATTTATAGAAAGGGGTAAATTATGAACTATTATCCATACTTTAATGCTCTACCTTATATGGCAGCTCCTGCAACTAAGGTAGGCCTTTTTTCTAAATTATTAGGAGGACTTAAATGGAGTTCTATTATTAGTGGAACTCAAAAAACTTTAGGAATTGTTAATCAAGCAATACCTTTGATTAAACAAGCTAAACCTGTTTTAAATAATGCTAAAACAATGTTTAAAGTAATGAATGAATTTAAAAAAGTGGATGTTCCGCCAGCTAAAGTTGCTTCAACACCTTCTGTTATAAATAAAGTTATTACTAGTGGACCAACCTTTTTTCAATAAGAAAACCGCTATTTTAGCGGTTTACTTTTTATTTACTTTTTACTTGATTTTTTTATACGTTCCGAAGTATTTAAAATTCTTTTTCGTAAACGATAATTTAAAGGTGTTACTTCAACTAACTCATCATCATTAACATAATCTAAACATCCTTCTAAGCTCATAACTCGAGGTCGTTTTAAAACAACCGTATGATCTTTACTAGATGTTCTTGTATTTGTTAAGTTTTTACCTTTTACAACATTTACAGCTAAATCATTATCATGATTATTTTCACCAACAATCATACCTTCATATACTTCAGCACCTGGTTCTATAAACATAATACCACGTTCTTCTAAACCACCTAAAGAATAAGATGTTGCCTTACCATTTTCCATCGATACTAGAACACCATTGTTTCTTTTACCAACTTCAGCATTAGTTTTAGGCATATACTCTTTAAAACGATGATTTAATAAACCATAACCTTTAGTTAATGTCATAAATTCAGTTGTAAAACCTATTAGTCCTCTTGATGGAACTAAATAATTTAACCGCGTAATTTGGTTATGATTATGCATACTAACCATATCCCCACCACGTTTACCTAAAGCTTCAATAACATTACCAACATATTCATCATTTATATCAACTTGAACATCTTCAAATGGTTCAAACTTCTTACCATCAATTATTTTTTCAATAATTTGAGGTTTTGAAACTTGTAATTCAAACCCTTCACGACGCATATTTTCAATTAAAATAGATAAATGTAATTCCCCACGTCCACTTACAATCCATGTTTCATTATCCTTAACATCAACTTTTAAAGATACATCTTTTTCTGTTTCTTTAAACAAACGATCTTCAATTTTTTTAGGTGTTAATAATTTACCTTCCTTACCACAGAAAGGACTTGTATTTACTCCAAATTCCATCTGTAAAGTAGGTTCATCAATTCTTAAAAGTGGTAAAGCATCAATATGATCAACTTCACATATTGTTTCCCCAACACTAATATCAGCTAAACCAGCTACAGCTATAATATCTCCCGCTTCAGCTTGTTCTATTTCAATTCTTTTTAAACCTAAAAAACCATATAATTTTTGAACTCTAAATTGTTTAATAGATCCATCTGCTCGAACACAAGCAACCATTTGATTAACTTTAATATTGCCTCGTTTAACTAAACCAATCCCAATTCTTCCAACAAAATCATTATAATCTAATAAAGCTGGTTGAAATTGTAGACTACCATTTAAAACAACTTCTGGTTCTTTAATATTTTCTAATATTGAATCTAAAATTGGAGTCATTGTATTTTCTAAATTATTATAATCTATTCCCGAAATTCCATTAATAGCTGATGCATATAAAACAGGGAAATCTAATTGTTCAACATTAGCCCCTAATTCAATAAATAAATCAATTACTTCATCAACTACTTCTTTTGGACGAGCTGAATCTTTATCAACTTTATTAACAACAACAATTGGTGTTACCCCTGCTTCTAAAGCTTTTTTAAGCACAAATCTTGTTTGTGGCATTGTTCCTTCATAAGCATCCACGACTAATAAAACCCCATCAACCATATTCATGATTCGTTCTACTTCTCCACCAAAATCAGCATGACCTGGTGTATCAAGTATATTAATACGATATCCTTTATAGTTAATAGCTGTTGTTTTAGCTAAAATAGTAATACCTCTTTCACGTTCAATATCATTTGAATCCATTACTCTATCTTGAACAGTTTCATTATCTCTAAACGTTCCTGATGAAGCCAATAATTTATCAACCAACGTTGTTTTACCGTGGTCAACATGCGCAATAATCGCAATATTTCTTTTTTTCATAAATAAACACTCCCTAATCAACTGGCTAATTATATCATATTATTATGTTATATGTAAAGGTTTTTATTCAAATATCAACTCTTTTTTTTAGTTTTTACTTAATTATATAAAATAATGCTGTTTTTGATAGTTAAAATAACTAAATTACTAATAAAACAAATAAATGTTATTTTTTCAAATGAAGTTTTATTAAAATTTTATCAACAAATTCTAAACCAAAGACTTCATCAAAAAGACCATTTTTATAAGATAAAATAAAATATATAATAACACCAATGGAGCCATAAATAATTATTTCTAATAATGACCACATCCGCGTAGTTGGGAAAGGTCCAATTAAAGATCTAATAATCATTAATGTTAATAGCATAATGCCATTAATAAGAATTATTTTAAGACCCGGTTTGAAAATAGACCGATAAGAAACTTTATATTTTAATTTAAGTTGATATAATAAAATTATAATAGCTATTCCTTCGGATAACATTGTTGTAAAAACAGGAGCATGATAAGCAGCTATACCAATTGAATTAAATAAATGCATCATTGGTATATTTAAAATAGCTTTTAAAATTAAACTACCGATTAAAGTTCCAAAAGCTATTTTAATATTATTTAAAGCATTATTAGTATCAATTAAAACATAAAAGAAAGACATAATTATAGATTGTAAAATAAAGAAACTAAAGATTTTAACAGATAATAAATCATAGCCATAGAAGATTGTCCAAACACTACTTGATAAAAACCAAATACCTAAAGTCATAGGTAAGGCTGTAAATAAAATTATTTTTAAAGATTGTTTTATTTTATTAGCGACATCTTTATAATTTTTTAAAGTAGCACTATGAACTATATTAGGAATAATACTAATAGCTATACCAATTGTAACTGATAAAATAATCATATTTAATTTAGAACCCCAAGTTGTATTAATGCTTAATACGTTTTCAGCATCAGTTACATTGTATCCTAAACCAACTAAACCTTTAACAATAGTGAAGACATCAACAGTGTTATAAATAGAACGAATAAATTCAATTAAAATAAAAGGTAAAGAATATTTTACTATTTTTTTTAATATTACTTTATTTGTTAGTTTATTTTCTTCTCTAGTTATTTTACAATCACGGCTTAAAACCGCTCGATTTTTATTAATCCGATCAATAACATATAAATAAGCGATTAATGCTCCAAGAGTTGCTCCAAAGGTAGCTACACCAACAGCAGTTGTTATGGATAAATGAAAGACTTTTAAAGTTAAATAACTACCACCTAAAATAACAATGACGCGAACTAGTTGTTCAATAACATTAGCTATTGCTGGAACACCCATCATTCGGTGACCTTGAAGATAACCTTTACTAACACTTAAAATAGGAATAAATAATAAAGCGGTTGCAATGATTCTAATAACAAAAGTAATACTTTCAATACTATTACCACCAGTTATATCACCAATAATTAAATAAGCTAATTGGGGCGCAAAAATAAACAAAATTAAAAAACAAATAAAACCAATAATAACTATTAAATATTTGCCTATTTTATAAGCTCTTTCTTGAGCATTATAATAACCTAAGGTATTATATTCACTAACTGTTTTAGCCATAGCACTAGGTATACCAGAAGATGATAATGAAGCAAAAACCGAATAAATAGTATAAGCATAGCTATATAAAACAGCTCCTTCAACACCAATGATAGCTCGAAAAGGAATAACATAAAGTATTCCAATAATTTTACATAAAACGATACCTATCGTTGATATCATGGCTCCTTCGACAAAGCTGTTTTTTTTCATACTTACTCACTTCCCATAAATAATCATAGCGCTAAAACAATATAACTGTTCTTCGCCAACAATACTAATAGCTACTTGATATTTAATATCAATTATATCAGTTATTGTTTCTAAAAATTCATTAACACTATTTTCTAAATCTTTTTCATGATTTTCATCAAATAATTTTACTTTCATATTATTCACCCATTATATTTTAACAAATTAAAGTTAAATATAATGTCAATAATTGTAAATATAACCATATTTTTGATTATTAATTTCTAATAAAACTTTAAATTCTATTTTATCTTTTTTATCAACATGGCCAATTAATATTATACCTTTATTATCTTTATTTAAAGTTATTACATTATCAACAATTCCAATACTAGGAAATACATCATTAGTTTTAACATTATGAACAACCATTGCTTTAACATCTTTTAATTCATATTGTGGATTATCAATAATAACTTGGTATATTAAGCGATTTTCATTTACTTCATCAATATAGAAATTAATATCACAAGGTAATTGTAATGATACCTTAACTCCCTTAGTTTCCTCAACATAATTATCATAATTATTATGACAACCCGTTAATAACAAAATTAAAATAATTAAATACTTCATCTTTTAACCCTCTTTTAATGATTTCCTTATTTGTTTATAATTAGGACAATATTTATTAACCGTTAACCAAAAATTTTTAGAATGGTCAAAATAAACAAAATGACTTAACTCATGAACAATAACATAATCAATTTGTTCATATCCATATTTAATTAATTCACTATTCAAAGTAATACTTTGTTTTACTCTATTACATACACCCCATCTTGAAGTCATTTTTCTTATTTTCAAACAAGGATAAGCAATATCTTCTGTAAATAAATTATATATATAATCTAAACGTTCCTTAAATATCTCCATAGTTTTTTTCTTCAACCATTTATTTAAATAATCATAACTCTTAACATAAATATAATCATCAATAACAATATCTAAAGAAGGCACTATAATTATATCATAACTACGACCTAAAAAATAAAATAATTCACTTCTTTCTTTTTTATTTTGAGCCCTATTTAACATCTTTTCTAAATTTAAAAGATTATTATCTAATAATAATTTTATTTTATTAGAAGAAGTAAAATAAGAAGTTGTCACATATATTTTTAAATCTTCTTTGATTCTTATATAAGTGTTTTTATTAGCTTTTCTAATAATAACAACTTCATAAGCTTTATTATTTATTATATATTTCATACATAAATTATACCAAAAATAAATATTTTAAGCAAACAAAAATGATATATTTATATCATTCTAATAATTTCACAGGTTTTAGTTTTATCATCATATATAGCATCACCATTCTTACCATGCTCTTTAACATAATATGAAGCCATATCAGCTCTATTTATAATATCTTTTATATTATCATTTTCTTTATAACGAGCTATACCAGCCGAAAAATAAACTTTTATTTCTTCATCAACTTTATCTTTTTCATCTTTTAATATAGATAATCTTATCTTTTCTAGCCTTTTTTCAACAATATGTAAATCGTTCGTTTTGAAAATCAATAAAAATTCCTCGCCACCATATCGTCCCACAAAATCCTTACCACGGACATTTTCTTTGAAAATTATGCCTACTTTATTTAAAATATAATCACCCATTTGATGACCATAAGTATCATTTATCTGTTTGAAATCATCAATATCACATAAAACAAAAATCATATCATTATGATATTCTTTATGTCTTTCAATAAAGTTTTCTATCTCATTTCGATTCGGTAAGGTTGTTATTTTATCTTCTTTTAATTCCATGATTAAATTTTGAAATCTTGTAATATCATTATATGTTTCTATTTTATATTCTACATTATCTAAAGTAATTATTTTATTATCATATTCATAAAATTTATTTTTATATTTATATATATTATCTTCAATTAAAAGAACATTTTCTTTTATTTTATCAAAAGCACTACTTTGTGAAATAACTTCTTTACTATTAGTTATAACATATTCTTTGCCATACAACATAATTGTTGATATAATCGTTTTTAAATGTGTATTCATTTTCAAATCCTTTCTTATTTTATCGATATTTTATATTATACTATCTTTATATTATATGTCAAATAACTTTTATTATTTTAAAGTTAAATTAGTAAACGTAATTCTAAAACCGAAGTTGCCATAGCCTTCGCCAGTATAGTTGTAAAAAGCAAATATACCAGCAATACCGAAATAGGCATAGTTCCCACCCCGCATAAACCATGGTTTGTCGACATTGGTAAAATTGGCGTCATCACCATAAAAACCGTTTGTGTTTTCGGCATTAGTCGCATCGCCATTAATGCTAGTTGAGATTGTATAAAGATCGAAATATTTAGCTGCAGGCATTCCTGAAAAGCCGGAATTACCAATTGTTTTATTAAAATTACCCATAACATATTCATACGTTCCACCACTCATATCATATATGCCCGTAATATTGCCTGTAGTGCTTGCTTTCATGCCTTTTAGTGTTTGATACTTATTTGTATCAGGGCAAGTTGCACTTCTTACCATACCTGCTGAAACAGTATCTCCAGCACAACCAGTTATTGAACCAGCATAACTACTTGCCATATCTGTATTTATATTATTAATTGTTACTTCTTCACAACTTGTTTCACTTACACATCTTCCATAAATTGATTGTGTTAAATAAGCTACTGCTCCCCATTCAGTATTTTTCATCATATGACTATCAGCATTTGTTAAACCATATGTGTTAAATATTTGAGCTGTATTAAATTGAGTACTTACATTTTGATTTGTTAAACTTACATTATTTGGTTTTATAGTTGGTTTTTCTACTGTTCCTGTTGTTTCAAATTTACCAACCCATAAACCATTTAGTTGTTTATTATCAAAAGTAAAAGCTGGATGCATTATATATCCACTTGTTGCTGTTGAGCTTTTTGTAAATTTAATATCAATGGCACCAGGTTTATTTTTATCAGTTCCTATTTTATTAGTATCAAAATGATATTCATAACGTGGAACCCATACCATATATGCTAAAACATCTTCTTCTAAAACTGCTGTTCCAGCTATATAATCAGCTTTTTTATTAGCATTTACAATAATAGCATTAGCCCATTGTTTAGAGGTATAATCATACCAAGCTTTACTAACATCAGCTACTACCCATTTATCAACATCATACACTACTGGGATTAAACCATTATCTAATACTGGATCATTACCATCTAAAATAGCATCCTTATAAATTATTGTAGGTGCTTCCACTTCATTATTTAATTTATTAGCAACATCGTTTTTTAATTTATCTAAAACTAATTTACGACTTCCTAAAATACTTAAAACACTAAAAACTAATATTAAAAATAATATTAAAATGGAATAAATAATACCTGTTACAGCAAATCCTTTTTTATTCATCTTCGTACCTTCTTTACTATATTTATTTTATCAAAAAAAAAGAAAAATTACAACTAAAAACGACTTATCGTCGTTTTACTAAAAATAGTCTTCATTACCATCAAAATAAATACTTATTAGTTTTAAAAAACTACATCGGTACTTATAGTCTGTACACAAATATATATAGGTAATTATATATATATTCATTATTTATTATAACCAATTACTTATTTTTTATCAGGAATAATTTTATCCAAATTATAATAATTATGATTAATCGCGATTCCTAAAACAATAATATAAGAAATAAAATAAATTAAAAACATTAAAATAGCTAGTGATGCTAAACTACCATATAGCATATCATAATGAGCAATATTGGTTACATAAAAAGAATAACCACTTGTAATAATCATAATTACTATGGTGGCTAAGATAGCACCACGATTAACGTATTTACTTTTTATAGTAATATCTGGGGCCATTGTATAAATAATTTTAATAGTTAAATAAATAAATAAAAAGGCAATTATTAATTTAAGCATTGTAATAACAGCATAATTATTAAGGATAAAATTACCAATACTAAAATTCAATAAACTTTTTAAAATTAAACTACCAAAAGCTAAGAAAACTAAAATAAAAATAAATAAAATTAGCATCCAAAATGTCATGAAAAGAGCTTTAATTCTTCGAAATATATAATTTTTATTTTGACATTTATATAAGGTGTTGGAAGCTGTTATAAGGGAATCAGCACCATTACTAGCGGCGTAAAAACCAACAACGATAAATATAAAGCTGGTGGGGTTTAAAATGCTACCGTCGATAAAAGGTACTAAAATATCAACAACTGCTTTGGGTAATGAGCCACTTATAAATTCAATAAAAGAGCCGGTTGATAGACTTAAAAAAGAAGCAATTACTCCGATTAAAGTTATGATGGGAATAATTGATAAAATTATAAAGAAGGCTAGATTACCAGGTAATATTAACATTTCTGGTAACCTTAAAACATGCCATAATTCTTTTATAAAACTTTTTATTTTTTTCATATCATTAATCCTTAGTTGTTTCTTCTTTATTTGTTCGCATATCAATTGTTGCTTCATTAATGGCATCATCAACTGTTTTAATAGCATCATTTATCATACTATAACCAATTGCTGCTGAAAAGCCATGACTTAGTTCTTTTAATTCTTTACCTAATTTACGCATATATGTAATAACTTGTTTTTCTTCATAATCAACTAGATAAATTAAAAATTCATTACCGTTGGTTCTAATAATTTCACTATTAGGACTTTGATTTAAAATTAAAACATTAGCAGCCTCTTTAATAACTAAATCACCTTCAGCATGCCCATAATTATCATTAATATAAGCAATATTATTTAAGTCAACAATTACAATAGCTTGTGGATATATTTCACTACTATCCCATTTTTCAACTGAATCATTTAAATAATTTCGGTTTTTTAACGATGTTAAAGCATCAACGTATCTTAATTTATCACCTTTACTTAAAGTGGTTTTTTTCTTTTTAGGTTTTAATTTTAGTATACCTAAAACAACTAATAATATACCAACAATAGTTCCTAAAATGATAGCTACATATTTTAGAATAAATGGTGTTTTATTAATAACTAATAATTTATTTAAACCATTATTTACATAAGTATCATTATTATTAAAACTTATATAGAAATTAAACAATTCATTAAATATTTTATTATCACTTATATCACGCATAATAAAACTGTAATCTTCATTTTTAAAGTGATAACTAATAATAAAGTTTTTAAGGTCTTTATGATAATAATTATAATTATTAATATCAATTGCAATTAAACTATCTTTATCAACTTTTTTAATTAATTCTTTCATATTTTCATGACTAACAACTGATACATTTGCATCAATTAAATACTTTTCTAAACGACTATCTTTAATAACATTAACATTATTTAATGATTTAATTGATGAAATAATAATATTATTAGATGTATGATTTAAAACAACAATATCATTATTATAACTACTAAGAGTTTTATAAATATCAATATTATAATTTTCATTACTATTAATACCGTAAGCAAAATCAATTTGATTAGTATTTAAAGCATTTAATAAATCATTAATACTATTATACTTTTTATAACTTATTTCAACATTTGTTAATTTTGAAAAACTAGCTAATAATTCATTATTAATTCCAGCTAATTTAGTATCTAAGGCTGTATCATAAGGAGCATTTTCAATAAATCCATATGTATATCTTTTGCTACGATATTTAACCGCTTCTGAATCATTAATAGTTTTAAAATTAAAATAATCCTTAGCTAAGTATTTATTATACGATAAAGTGAAATTATCCTTTGCCCATTTTTGATAATATTTAGTTAAAATAGTATTTAATTTTTCAGTATTACCAAGTTTTAAAATAAAAGAAGCTTTATAATCACTTATATTATAAGCAATATTTAATTTTTCATTTAAAATGGTTTTTAAATTAGTTGTTTTTAACATAATAATACCATCTAAGGTTGTATCATTAGCTTTAAATTTAGCTAACATCTCATCATTATTATTAAAGGGTTCATATTTAGCTTGGGCATTAAATAAATAATTATTAACTTTTTCTAAATTTTCATTTAAAACGCCAAGGGTTAAACCTTTTAATTCTTCTAAAGAATTAATTTTTTTATTATTTTTAGTTAAAATAACATAATTATCTTCATATATTAAAAGATCATTCCCTTTTACTTCATCAACTCTTTGAAAGGAATATTCTGATTTAATTTCTTCGTTTAATTTATAAGATACCTTATTAAAGGAAAGATTAGTTTCTTTGTTTAAAGAATCTAAAAAATCAATAATTAATCCTTCACCATTATACGAAAAAATTGGAATATCATTCATTATTGACATATCAATAACATTATTTTTATTGCTTTCAATCCATTGTTTTTCAAATAAATTTAAAGTTGATATTTTATCTTCTTTAGTTAAAAAATAATATGTTAATACCCCACTTATAGCAAGTAAAATAATAGCAATAATAATGAAGATAGTTTTCTTATTCTTCATTTTTATCACCCGTTTTATTTATAACCCAGTTGAAAACTTTTGTATCTTTACCATGATAACCAATCATCGGAAAATTATTATCAAGTTCTTTAGTTAAATATACTTCAATATCATAATAAGAAGTAATACTCATACTTAATTTTTCAGTCATTATATTTGTTAAAGCTTGAGCTTTTTCTAAAGTTGTATCATTTTTTACTTTAATAATAAATTTCATTGTTCGAACATTTAGTCGATAATCAATTGTATCAACTAAATTAGTTTTAGTTATTTCTGTTTTTATTTGTTCAATAACAGCATTATCAATAACAACAGCATTATCTAAACGACCACTATTCATACTTTGATCACGATTAGGATAAAACATCCGGTACATAGCAACTAAAGCTAAAATAATTAAAATAAAACAAACTAAAGAAATACCTAATTGGACTTCGTGTTTTTTTATAAAGTTCATATCTTCACATCCTCATTTAAAATTATACTATAAATCACTTCGTAAATCAATATTTTAATAATTCCTTATTTAAAATTTCATTAGCTAAACTAGGATTTATTTGTCCTTTACTTTCTTTCATAATGCAACCCATTAAATATTTAACAGCCCGATCACGACCTTCTTTAAAGTCATTAACAGAATCAGGATTATCTTTTATAATTTTAGTTATAAGTTCAATTATAAAAGAATCATCATTTATTTGTTCCATATTATTATCTTTAATAATAGTTAAAATATCTTTATCTTCAACTAAAATAATATTTATTATTTCTTTAGCTTGTTTACTTGATATTGTTTTATTATCTAAAAGATTAACTAAAGTAATAAAATTATTAACTGTTAAAGAAGTATCTTCTATTTTA
>JAVXGE010000029.1:0-11722 GCA_036657555.1 Bacilli bacterium | reverse complement strand
TAAAACAATTACTTATTATTTAAATAAAGATACATCCGTTAATGATTTTGTTTATAATTATGTTGGTAAAAATAAAGTGTCTTCCTTAATGAAAAAAGGCGAAAAAATAGGGTATTTTACTATATCTTATAAAAATAAAATTTTACAAACGGTTGATGTTTTTTATGACCAAAAATTAAGCTTTTCTTTATTAAATTTTATTAAGGATAATTTTATAATTATCATAATTGGTTTGTTTATTATTTATAATTTATTAAAAAAACCGTTTAAGAAGTATTTAAAATAAATTGTTGTTTAATTTTAATTAATATGTTATTATATTTATAGCATAGTTAGAGGTGATTTATGTTTAATTTTAAAATATTAAAAGAAAATAAAAAGTTTTTTTTAGGTTCGTTAATTATTATTGTTATTGCTATATTAGCTACAGTTATTTTTAATAGTAAAGATTTTACTTTAGAAGATAAAGAACTAGTTGATAATGGTAATAATAATATATATAAATTAGTTATTAATGAGATTATGACTTCTAATCATGGAGCTTATAGTGATACATTTGGTAATCAATATGATTGGTTGGAATTATATAATGGATCAAACCATGATATTAATTTAAAAAATTATGGTTTAAGTGATAAAGATAATAAAATTAAATGGGTTTTTCCTAATGTTACAATTAAAGCTAATGGTTATTTAATTATTAATTTAAGTGGAACTAAAGATGAAGGTTTATATGCTGATTTTAAACTAAGTAGTTCTGGCTTTGAAGCTATTGCTTTAAAAAATGCTAATGGTAAAACAATTGATGCTGTTAATACTGTTAAAATGCATAAAAATGAAGTTATGGTTAGAGATTTAAATGGTAATTGGTATATGTCTAAACAACCAACCCCTGGTTATATTAATACTAAAGAAGGTTTAAAGAAATATCAAACATCGTTAATGGGAACTGGAGATATTAAAATAAATGAAATATTACCTAAAAATAGTGGTAATTATTTTGATAATTATGGTGATTTTACAGGTTTTATTGAAGTGATTAATACGGGTAATAAAACAATTAATTTAAAAAGTTATACGCTTTCTAATAGTATTTATGTTCCTTTCAAATGGCAATTTCCTGATATGGAAATTAAACCTAATCAAGTTATTGCTATATATACAAATAGTAAAGATAATGTCATAACAACGGATTTTAATTTTGATAATGAAAAAGGAACAGCTTTTTTAGCTAATAATGGTAAAATTATTGATCAAGTAACTTATGAAGATTTACCTAATGGTTTTGCTTTAAAAAAGGAAGAAGATTTGTTTGTTAAAACAAATATTATAACGCCTGGTTTTGAAAATAATAATAAGGGTATTAATGATTTTAACAATAAAGTTTTAAAAAATAAAAATGATTTAATTATTAATGAAGTTATGAATAATAATTCTAATTATTTAGGTCATAATGGTAATACTTTTTATGACTGGATTGAGCTTAAAAATAATAGTAATCATGATATTAATTTAAGGGATTATAGTTTATCGACTAATACAGATATTAAAGATATGTATAAATTACCGGATGTTGTTTTAAAACCTAATGAATTATATGTTTTAATGGCTTCAGGTGACGTTAATTTGAGTGGTACATATAAACATACCAATTTTAAATTATCGACTTTTGAATCGTTATATTTATATAAAGATAAAATTGTTGATTCAATATTTATTGCTTCAGTTCCACTTAATTATAGTATGGGCAGAAATTCTGATAATGGTTATTATTATTTTAATAATCCTAGTCCTTTAAAAGAAAATGGTCAAGGGTTAGTTGAAGTTTCTATGAAACCTATTTTTAACAAAGATAGTGGTATTTATAATAATATAGATAATTTAACTTTAGTTTTAAAGGCAACTGGTAATATTTATTATACGTTGGATGGTAGTTTACCAACAACATCATCTTTTTCTTATAAAGAACCAATTATTTTAGATAAAACAACAGTTATTAGAGCTGTTAGTTATGAAGAAAATAAAGTTATTAGTGATATAATTACTAATAGTTATATTATTAATGAAAAGCATACATTGCCTGTTTTATCGGTAAGTGGCAATGTTGCATCCTTAAATGGTAATGAAGAAGAAGTTGCATATGCCGAATTTTATGAGGATGGTAAATCTTTTTCTATTCCTTGTGGTGTTCAATTATTTGGCGGTTCGACAAGATTTTTACCTAAAAAATCATTTGCTTTGAAATTTAAAAAAAGATATGGTCCAAATACTTTAAATTATAAGGTGTTTGACAATCGTGATTTTACGAGCTTTAAAACTTTAGTTTTACGGTCTGGTTCTCAAGATTATAATTTAAGTGCAATGCGAGATGTTGTTATGACTTCTTTAATGGAGGATAGTAAAGCTGAAACCCAAGCTTATAAAAGTGTTGTTTTATATATTAATGGTCAATATTGGGGTTTATATGATATAAGAGAAAAAGTTGAAAAAGAGTTTATTGCTAATCATTATAATGTAACTGCTGAAAAAGTTAATATAGCACGAATTGATGGTGATATAACTTGTGGATCTAATAAAGATTATTTAGATTTAATGGATTATATTGCTAGTCATGATTTAAAAATTCAAGCTAATTATGACTATGTTAAAACAAAAATAAATATGGAAAGTTATATGGACTTTTGGGCAGCTGAAACTTATACGGCTAATAATGATATTTTAAATCAAAGATTCTTTTCCCATCCTGACATTGATAATGGAAGATGGCAATATATTTTTTATGATTTAGATTTTGGTATGTATAATGTAAATCATAATTATTATAATTTTACTGTTCAACCAGAAGGAATGAGTGATTTTAAAATAAGTACTTTTTTAATGAGAAATTTAGTTCGTAATGAAGAATTTAAAAAAGAATATGTTAAAAAAATAAGTTATCATTTAAAAAATAACTGGTCAAAGGATAATGTTTTAAAAAAAATAGATGAAGTCTATAAACAATTAAAACCTGAAATGATAAGGAATTGTGACCGTTGGGGTTTTACAATGGATAGTTGGGAAATAGAAGTTAATAAATTAAGAGATTATGCTAAAAATAGAAGTCAATATATGATTAGAGATGCTAAATATTTTTTTAATTTAAATAATGAAGAAATGAAAGAATATTTTGGTGATGTTGTATGAAAAAATATCGTCATGAATTAAAATTTATTATAAATAAAAATATGGCTTCTATTTTAAAGCAACGCTTAAGTTTAGTTATGACTTTAGATGCTAATAGTTTAGATGGAGCTTATTTGATAAGGAGTTTATATTTTGACGATGTTAAAAAAACTGCATATTATGATAAATTAGATGGCTTATTATTTCGTAAAAAATATCGGATTCGTATTTATAACAATAGTTGCGATGTTATTAAATTGGAATGTAAGCATAAAGATGACACTTTAACTTTTAAAAGAAATACTTTAATTAGTTATGATGTTTGTCAAGCTTTAATAAATGGTAATGAAATTATAAGTAATAATAAATTAGTTAATGAATTAAATTTAATGATAAAATTTAATGGTTTAAGGCCAACGGTTATCGTTGATTATAAAAGAGTCGCTTATACTTATCCGGTTTCCGATGTTCGAGTAACATTTGATTCACAAATAAGTTCAGGTTATAATAATTATGACATCTTTGATAAAAATGCAACATCAGTTAGTACCATCGATGATGGTGAAGTTGTTTTAGAAGTGAAGTTTAATGAGATAATGCCTAGTCATATAGCCCTTATCTTACAATCAGTTCCCCTTTTAAGACAAGCCTTTTCTAAATTTACAGTATGTCAAAGTATGAAGGAGTGAGAATATGAGTTTTATTGATACAATTAAAAAAAGTGTTATTTCTGAATTTACAGGAACAATTTCTGTTGATAAAATTGTTTTATCATTATTAACGGCATTTATTATTGGTTTATTTATTATCTATATTTATAAAAAAACTTACAGTGGAGTAGTTTTTTCGAAGAATTTTGCGCTATGTGTTTTAATGTTAGCTATGGTAACTTCATTAATTATTAGAACGATTAATTCTAATTTGGCGTTATCATTAGGTATGGTCGGAGCTTTATCAATTGTAAGGTTTCGAACAGCTGTTAAAGAGCCTGTTGATACTGGTTTTATGTTTTGGGCAATAACGGGTGGTATTATGTCAGGAGCTGGTTTATATTTAGTTGCTATTATAGGTTCAATATGTTTAGGAGTCTTTTATTTTATTGGTTATTTATTTAGTTTTAAAACACCTAGTCATTATTTATTTGTAGTTAAATATGATATGATAGCTGAAAATAATATTAATAAGATTGTTAATACTTTACCTAAACATAAATTAAAAAGTAAATCAATTAGTAAAAATATGATTGAATTAACTTTTGAAATTGAAATTAAAGAAAATAAAGTAGACATTTTAGATAAATTTAAAGATATAGAAGGTGTTTTAAGCACTAGTTTAATAAATTATCAAAATGATTTTGGAGCATAAAATGAGTAAAAAAAATAAAATATTTGTTATTGTAAGTAGTATTATTATTATTTTGTTATTAATCTTCTTTAGTTATCGATTAATCCATTTTTATAAAATAGAACATCCTAAAGGAATATCTTCAAATGATATTAGTTTATATGATAAATTGTTATCTAATAGTAAAGATTTATATAAAGATGATAAAAATTATTATTTTAAAGGTAAAAATGTTGATAATTATATATTATTTAGTGGTAGGATGTGGCGAATCGTTAGTTTAGGTGAAGAAAATAGTGTTAAAATAATTAGTGAAGAACCTCAAATTAAATTGCCAAATAGTAAGAATTATAAAGAATCAAATTTAAGAACTTGGCTTAATCATGATGAATTAGTGGTTGATAGTGGATATTTTAGTAAAAATATTAATAAGTCTTTAATTACACCGACTTCTCTTTGTCTTGATAAAGTAAGTAATAAAATAACTTGTAATGAAAAGTATGATGATGTAATTGGTTTATTATCTTTATATGAGTATAATAAAAGTGGTGGGAAAGATAGTTATTTAAATAATAGTAGTCAATGGTGGCTAAATACAACAACAGATAAAGAAGTTATGTATGTTAGTGATGGTAAAGTTTTAAAAGTTTTATTTGACAGTTATTTAAGTAAAGATGTTCGTCCAGTCGTTACTTTAAATGGTTCTAATATTTATAGAAAAGGAACTGGTACTTTAGATGATCCTTTTGTTATTGAAAATAGGGATGTTAAAACTTTAAAAGATACTAATGTTGGAGAATATATTAATTTTAATGATAATAAATGGCAAATTATTGATAAAAATGAAAAAGCGGTTATTGTAGTTTTAGATGGAGTAATAGATACATCTTTAAATTACTCTGATAATAATAATACTTATAATATTAAAGATAAAACAAGTGTTGCTTATTATTTAAATAATACTTATTATAATAGTATTAAAAATAAAGATTATCTTTTAAAAGGGTCTTTTAATTTAAAAAATGATGTTATTGAAGCTTATATTGGATTATTAAATATAAATGATTTATATAACGCTAAATATGAAGATACTTTTTTAATGAGTCCCGGAAGTAATAATACTATTTATGTAATTCAAAATGGATTATTTGCTGATAGTATTAAAAATAAACATAAATTAAGACCGGTTATTTATCTTAAAAATAATATTAAAGTAACAGGTAATGATATATATCAATTAGGTGGTGAAGTAAATGAAAGATAAAAAAACAACTAAAAAAAGTAAATTAGTTATAACTTTTATTTGTTTAGATGTTATAGCAATTATTGGTTTATTTTTAACGTATGGTCCAATTAATTATTTTCGTAATTTACTTGTAACCACTGCTATGGAAACACAATCACATCATTATTTAGCTAAAGTGTTTTATAGTGATAAAATGATTGCTAATGTTTTAGGAAATAATTATACAGAAAACTTTAATAATGAAACGAATCCTAATGATATTATCTTTTCTGATGAAGATAAAGGACAATATGAATCTATTTATGAAGAACAAATTTTAAAAAGAGATAAAGATGCTTTATATAAAGTGATTGATATTGAAGGACCTAGTTATAAAGGACATATGATTGCTGTTTATGATTCAAAAAGGATTTCTTTTGTTCAATCACGGTTTATTAATGTTGGTGGACAAATGTTAACTAATATGGTTAAAGATTTTGATGCTTCAGTAGCTATTAATGCTAGTGGTTTTTCAATTAGTAATAATGTTTTAGTACCAGTTGGATCAGTTATTATTGATGGTAAAGTTGTTAAAGCTGATAATAATTCTCCGGAAATAATTGGTTTTAACAATGATGGTGTTTTAGTTTTAACATATGATAAACCTAGTGAAGCTGTTAAAAAAGGTATGAAATATGGTATGAGTTTTGGTCCATTTTTAATTGTAAATGGTAAAAAAGCTAATATGATCGGTAATGGTGGTTCTGGTATAGCACCAAGAACGGCTATAGCCCAACGAAAAGATGGGATTGTTTTACTTTTAACTATCGATGGAAGAAGGGCTGGTCATAGTTTAGGCATTGATTTAAATGAAATGACAGATATTTTTGTTAAATATAAAGCTTATAATGCTGCTAATTTAGACGGTGGTGGTTCTAGTTCTATGGTTGTTGAAGGTGAAATGATTAATATTCCTGGTGGATATGGTTATACTGGTTCAAGGTTTATACCTAATGCTTGGATTGTTAAATAGTATTTAAAGCAAAATATTTTGCTTTTTTTGTTATATTTTATAATTTGACAAATATTTACAAAAATGTTAGAATACACACTATAAAAAGGGGGGATACTATTATGAAAGATTTTATTATTCTTAGTGATGAAGAAAAAAGTAAATTAACAAATGAAGAACTAATTATATATTATAAAAAATTAAAAGATTTTTATTTATTAAAGAAACATAAAATAAGTATTAATAAATTTCAAAATTTTATTCATCCTGTTTTATTAAAATCAGTAAAACTTTTAAGAAAATTTGATATTAAAATTATTGGTAAAAACACTATTCCAAAAGAAGAACCATTAATATTTGCTTTAAATCATTCTAATTCTCACGATTTTCCAACAGCCAGTGAAGTTGTTAAAGAACATTGTTATTTATTAGCGGGTAAGGAAAATTTGAATTTGATTACTAAAATTTTATTTTATTTGAACGGGGTTATTTTTGTTCGAAGAAAAGATAAACAAAATAGATCTCAAGCAAAAACTAAATTAATTGATCATTTATATAAAGGTGATAATGTTCTTATTTTTCCTGAAGGAACTTGGAATTTATCAGAAAACAAAATAATGTTACCATTAAATTGGGGAATTATTGATGTATCAATTAAAACAGGGGTTCCAATTATTCCGATTATAATGGAATATACTGATGATGGGTGTTATGTTAATATTGGGGAAAAATTTATACCTAATTTAAGTGAAACTAAAAAAGAACAAATTGGTCAATTATCAGATATAATGGCATCTTTAAGATGGGAAATATGGGAACAATTACCTACTATTGATGATTCGAAAAAACAAAAAGATCAATATAAAAAAAATATTGATAAAGTTTTAAAAGAATATCCTAAATTAGATTATTCTTTTGAACAGACAATAATTCGTAAAACGGCCGATAATTATGATGAAGTATTTGATCATTTAAAACATCTATCATACACTAAAAATAATGCTTTTTTATTAGGAAAATATAATCATTAAGATTGTATTTTTTTATTTTATATGTTATAGTTTTAAAGGTGATTTAAAATGAGTAATTTATATATTCCGGTTTGTGCTTTTTTTTGTTCGCTCTTATTAATAATAGTTTTCTTTTCTAAAAAGAATGTTAAAACTAAAGAAACTAAAATATTTTCTGTTTTGTTAATAACTAGTTTTATTGATACTATTATAATGGTTTTAATAATTTATATTGGGTATGTTGATGCTGATAATATAAAATTGTTAGTTTTATTAAATAGGATAGATTTTATTCAATATTTAGTTTGGGCGTGGATGTTTTATTTATATATTTATTATATTACCTTAAATATTAAAGAAAAAAGTCTTAAAGGATATAATATAGTAGTTAGAACAACCTTTATAATTAATTTAATTATTTTAATTTTAATTTTAGTTTTACCGGTTGATATTTATAATGTTAATAATGTTATGTATAGTTATGGTTTAGCAACAAATTGTTTATATGTAACGTGCGGTTTATATTTGTTTTTGATTATAGTAACAGTTTTAGTTAATATTAAAAATATTAAAAATAAGAAATATGTCCCTGTTTTTGCTTTGATTTTTTTAGCGGTTATTCTTTTAATTGTAAGACAATTTAATCCAGGGTTATTATTAATATCGGCTGTTTTGACTTATATTAATTTAATAATGTATTTTACAATTGAAAATCCGGATTTGAAATTAATTAAAGAATTAAATTTTGCTCGGAATCAAGCATTAGAAGCAAATAATGCTAAAACAGATTTTTTATCTAGTATGAGTCATGAAATAAGAACACCATTAAATGCTATTATGGGGTTTAGTCAGGCTTTATCGGAAGAAGATATTCCTAAAAGTGCTAAAGAGGAAATTAGTGATATTGTTAGTGCTAGTGAAAGTTTATTAGAGATTGTTAATGGTATTTTAGATATATCAAAGATTGAAGCTAATAAATTAGAAATTATTAATACAGAATATGATTTTAATAAAATATTAAAAGAATTAGTTTCTTTAACTAAAGCTAGGTTAGGGGATAAGCCATTGGAAGTTAAAGTTAGTTTTGATCCAACGATTCCTCCAATTTTATACGGAGATCATTTACGTTTAAAACAAATTATACTTAATTTATTAACTAATTCTGTTAAATATACTAAAGAAGGTTATATAAAATTTGAAGTTAGTTCAATAATTAAAGATGATGTTTGTCGTTTAATTATTTCAGTTGAAGATTCTGGGATTGGTATTAAAAAAGAGAAAATTGATAAATTATTTACAAAGTTTGAACGTTTAGATGCTGATAATACAACAATTGAAGGAACAGGTTTAGGTTTAGCTATAACTAAAAAATTAGTTGAATTAATGCGGGGTAATATTGTTGTTCAAAGTGTGTATGGAAAAGGGTCGAAATTTACTGTTGCTATTGATCAAAAAATAGTTAATAAACCTTATATTGAAGAAAAAGAAACAACTTTTGAAGAATTTAATGCTGAAGGTAAAAAGGTTTTAATTGTTGATGACAATGTTTTAAATTTAAAAGTTGCTGCTCGATTATTACAAAATTATAATGTTGCTATAACTCAAGTAACAAGTGGCTTTGATTGTCTTGTTTTAATTAATAATCATGAATATTTTGATTTAATACTATGTGATGATATGATGCCTAAAATGAATGGTGCAGAAACACTTAAGCAATTAAAAAAAATAGAAGGTTTTTCTATTCCGGTTGTTATGTTAACAGCTAATGCAATATCAGGTATGCGTGAAAAATATTTGAATGATGGTTTTGATGATTACTTATCAAAACCAATTCAAAAAATAGAATTAAATAAAATAATTAAAAAGTTTTTAAAAAATAATAAATTATGATATAATGGATATGGTGATTATATGAAAGATGTTAATGAATTAATTAATAATGGAATTGATGTTAAGGCAAGTTTAGAACTACTTGGTGATATGGCTACTTATGATGATATTTTGAACGATTTTTTATTAGGAGTTAATGATAAATTAACTCAAATTAAAAAATTTAAAGAAGCTTCTGATATGGCTAATTATGCAATCTTAGTTCATTCTTTAAAAAGTGACGCTAAATATTTAGGCTTTAAAAAATTAGCTGATTTAGCATATCAACATGAATTAAAAAGTAAAGATAATAATGCACAATTTGTTTTTGATAATTATGAAAGTTTAATTGAAGAAACAAATAATATTATTAAGTTGACAAGTAATTATTTAGGTAAAGAATTTCATCTTAATGAAGAAAAGAAAATAACTAAAAAAGATAAAACTATTTTAGTTGTTGATGATTCTAATATTGTTAGTAATTTTATTAATAAAATTTTTAACGATGACTATGATGTTTTAATAGCTAATGATGGCAAAGAAGCCCTTGATATAATTGCTGAAAATCAAACTAATAACATTGTAGCCATGCTACTTGATTTAAATATGCCTAATGTTAATGGCTTTGAAGTTTTAGAATATTTTAGAAAACATGATTTATTTACTAAAATACCAGTTTCAATTATTACAGGTGATGATTCTAAAGAATCTTTAAATAAAAGTTTTACTTATCCAATTGTTGATGTATTAACTAAACCTTTTAATGAAAGAGATGTTAAAAGAGTTATTAATAAAACTTTAAATTTTAATTAAACTAATTTTTATTATTTTTTTTTATTTAATTTCATATACTTTTGTGGTGAATAATATGAATAATATTACTTTAGGTTTTGGTTTAACTATTTTAGCTGGTTTATCAACAATGTTAGGAACTATTTTAATCTTTTTAAAGAAAAAAAATGATAAAGTTATTATTGGGTCATTAAGTTTTGCATCAGGAGTTATGTTAAGTGTTTCTTTAATTGATTTAATTCCTTCATCATTTAATTTGTTATTAACAATTTTTCCTTTTTTCCCAGCTATTATTTATATTTTAATTTTTATAACATCTGGTATTATATTTTCAATGTTAATTGATAAATACTTACCAGATAATAGTAATTCTAATGATAAAAGTTTATATAGAGTTGGTTTAATATCAATGTTAGCTATCATTATTCATAATATTCCAGAAGGTATGGCTACTTTTATAGCCACTAATAATAATGCTGTTTTGGGAATATCTTTAGCTATCGCCATAGCACTTCATAATATCCCCGAGGGCATTAGTATATCAGTTCCTATCTTTTATGCGACTAATAGCCGTCTAAAGGCTATATTTTATACTTTTATATCATCTATATCCGAACCACTTGGCGCTATTATTACTTATTTATTTTTAAAACCATTTATCAATGATCGTATTATGGGTTTCTTGTTTAGTTTAATAGCAGGAATAATGATTCATATTTCTCTTTATGAATTAATACCAGCAAGTAAAAAATATAAAAAACAAACTTTTACCCTTTTATGGTTTATATTAGGTATTATTTTTATGGTTATTAATCATTTAATATTTAGACATTAAAATTAATCATATTATTTTTAAATGTATGCTATAATATTAATACAAAAAGGGGAGAGTGGACTATGAAAGAAGTTATAACACCACAAAAAGAAAGATTTTTAGATATTTGTCATTTATATGGATTAAAGTTTGATAAAAAAATAAATTTAAATATGAAAGAACTTATAACTGATAAAGGTTTTAAAATACATATTTTAAATGAATCATTAACAAGTTTTATTGTTGAAATAAATAAACATCTTGGCAAACAAAATATTACTAAATTATTAATATATAATAAAAACAAAATGCAAGCTTTAAATATATTTATGAATCAAGAAATTAGTTTTATTTGGAGTCCTAATTATATAATATTTTATAATTTATGTGATAAAATAACTATTGATAAAATATTTAGTCTTAATGATAATAAATATATTCCTTTAACTGATGAATTAAATAATGAATTAACTGATTATTTAAATGTTGATAAA
>JAVXGE010000028.1:0-11728 GCA_036657555.1 Bacilli bacterium | reverse complement strand
ATTCCAGCCTTCCAAGCTGACTACGTGGGTCCGATTCCCATCACCCGCTCCAATGATAAATCTGTTCGAACTTTTCGAACATTGATATATAGAATCAATCAGAAATGATTGATTTTTTTTGTATTTATAAAAAAAAGTTGCCCCACTCTATAAGAAAATGACGGTGTTTATGATTACTATTATTAAATAAGAACATATATTTATAATGAAGGATTGTTAAAAAATGTAAAGTTTAATCACTTTACATTTTTTTTATTTTCTTATGACAATTGTAAGCCATACCACCTGCAATAACACCATTAAGAGTAAGTAGCCCACCAGCAAAATAACTAGTAGCCCCAGTAACATTACCAATAGTTCCCGTTGCAAATAAACCACCTAGTAAAACAAATGTCCCCGAAGCAGCCAACATTAAATTACGATTAACTTTTAAAGACCCAATATCTAATCTTATTTCTTTCATAAAAACCTCCTAATTGCCTTTATAATAACATATTATGCACAACATGTCAAATATTTTCTTCACGAATAGCTTCTAGGATATTTTCTTTTTTAACTTTCCGACTAGCATACCACATACTAATCAAAATAATAATAAAAACACCAATTATAGAAATGAAAATACTAGTAAACGGTATCATTATTTTATCAAAACCAACCATACCAGATAAAGCCATATGTAAACAAATTGTAATTACAATTGAAACTGGTATTGCATATATTAATGATTTTAAACCAAAGAATAAACTTTCAAAAAATAATATTTTATTAAAGCCCCGAGGCGTTAAACCCATACTCCTTAACATAGCAAATTCTTTTCTTCTTAAAGCAATACTTGTATTAATAGTATTTAAAACACTTGTAACACCAATTAATGTTACTAATGCAATAAAACCATATAATAATATTTTAGCAATCAAAACCATGTTCATAATTGTTTTAAGTTCTTCTTTCAAATTAATTGAATCTGCATTTATTTCTGGATTTTTTTCAATAAAATCTTTTATATATTTATCTATTTCTTCATAATTATTAGCATTTAATAAAATAGTTTTAGTGAATGTATCTCCTTTACGTAGGCTACTATAATAATCAAAAGTTTCACTATTAACAATTATGTCAATTGTATTACTAGGATTGTTGGTTTCTAAACCAAAAGGAAGTTCTGTAGCCATATAAATATCTTTTAGCACATTATTTTCGTTTTTTTCAGCAAAAACAAATACGCCCAATTCTGGCATTGATTTAAACGGAGTAACATTAACACTCTTACGCGTATTATTGTCACGGGTAATTGTTTTATAAGAATTTAATAAAATAGGCGGATTACCTTTTATTTTATTTTTTTTAACAAAATCATTATATACTTTATCATCAATTTTATATAAAGTAATATTCATATAATCATCTGGTCGTTCACTATATAATCCACTATCAATAAATTCTTTTGTATAAAAAGCTTTACTTAATTTTTTAGTTGAAAAATATAAATTCTCATAAGTATTATATTGTTTAATACCTTGTTTATTTAAAATATTATTTGTCATTTCATTAACTTTATTCTGATTGTGAGACTGAATATATGTAATATATTCATATTCTGGTAAATTAGTAAAATCCGTCATGCTTTTTAAAACATAATTCATAACTGAACTAAATGATATAAAAAGAACAATACTTATAAATAATGAAACAATTGTAATACGATATTTTTTCTTGTTTCGTTTCATATTTTTATATGCTAAATCACCTTCAACGCCAAATATTTTATTAATAAATTTAGGTGATTTTATTTTATTACCTTTTATTTTTATATCATCATTTTGTCTTATTGCTTCAATTGGACTAATTTTACTAGCCGCTTTACTTGGTAAATAAGCAGAAATAAGAATTGTTATAATCATAAAAATAATTGGTATAAAAACAAATAAAGGATAAGCTGTTAAAGCAAATTTAATACCTATCATATCAACAGGCATTAAATAATTAATAACCGTTAATAAAATACCAATACCGATAAAAGATGCTAAAATACCAAGTGGTATACCAATAATACCAATTAGAAAAGCTTCAAATAAAACAGTATGCTTTAATTGTTTTTTAGTAGCTCCAATACTAGAAAATAAACCAAATTGCTTTTTTCTTTCCATTACCGATATAGCAAAGGAATTATAAATAACAACAACACAAGCTACTGAAATTAGACATAGAATAATACAAATAATTAAAGAAAATGAACTTGTAATATTATCATATTGTGTAACACCATATAATGATAACAAATCATCATGATAATTAACTTCTTTAAATGCTTTTATTTTACTTTCATTTATAACTTTATAACCTAAATTTAAAGCCATTGTTTCGGTATTTTTATATGTATCTTTAGCTTTATTATAAGTAATAAAAACATTTAACTTTGAAGTATAACTATTAGTTGTAAAAACACTATAACCTGCATCAGAATAATTTTCAAGAATATCTTTTTCACATATACCAACTATTTTAAATTTTTTAGTTTGTATATCTTTTAATGTTTCACCTTCAATAAACTTTTCGTTAATTATTGAAGAATCAAAATATCTATTTCCGACATCTAAAGTAATTATATCTCCAACTTTTAAATTTATTTCATGATCATTAAACAAATGATTTGATATCACAACTTCATTTTCATTCGTTGGTAAAACACCACTTTTTAATTTTAATTCTTTTAAATAATTTTCATTAGCACTTAAAACTTTTAAATAAGGTTTAAAATGATCGGTAATACTTTCTTCTTTAGCATAACCAATTAAAGAAGTATACATATAATCTTTAACCTTAACATTTTTACTAATAACATCTAATCTATTTTTATCAACTTCTATAGAAGCATGATATTTACCACTATCTTTTTCAATTATTTTAATGGCATTATCCCGAACTGTTGAAAACAATAAACCAATTCCCACCATAAGAGCCGTTGATAACATTACTCCAATAATTGTTACAACCGTTCTTTTTTTATTTGATTTTAAATGTTTAATTGTAAGTTTGTTTAATATTTTCATTTGACACTTTCATCACTGATAATTTTACCATCTTCTAAAGTGATAATCCGATCAGCATTCAAAGCTAAATTATGATCGTGGGTAATCATAATAATTGTTTGTTTATATTTTTTATTAGATAATTTTAATAATTCAATAATTTCATGACTCGCTTTACTATCCAAATTACCAGTTGGTTCATCAGCTAATAATAAAGCTGGCCGATTCATTAATGATCTACCAATACTAACCCTTTGTTGTTGGCCACCCGATAATTCATTAGGTAAATGTTTTATTCTTTCTTTTAAACCTAACGTTTCAATTAGTTCATCTAAATACTTTTCATCTGGTTTTTTATTATCTAATAATATAGGCAAAGTCATATTTTCCTTAACATTTAAAATAGGTATTAAATTATAGAATTGATAAATTAATCCTACCTGACGACGTCTAAAAATAGCTAAATTAGATTCATTTAATTTATATACATCTTCATTATCAACAAATACCTTACCACTGGTTGGTTTATCAACCCCACCTAAAATATGCAATAAAGTACTTTTACCACTACCACTCGATCCAACAATAGCAATAAATTCACTTTTTTCAACTTTAAAACTAACGTTATCTAAAGCTTTAACTAAAGTTTCACCTTTACCGTAAGTTTTACTTAAATTCTCGACTCTTAATATTTCCATAATCTTTCCTCCTAATAGACATTATATTAATTTAATATGACTTTTAAATGACTATCTTCGTGACATTTTTGTCATTATATCTAATTTTATTTATAAATTATTTTTATATAATTTAATAATAAATGAACTACCAACACTTTCTTTAGAAACAACTTCAATAATTCCATTTTGTAAATTAATAATTTTTTTAGACATATTAAGCCCAATTCCAATACTATCTTTATTATGATTACCTTTATAAAATCTTTCAAAAATATGTTTTATTTCATTTTTATTTATCCCACAACCATCATCACTTATACTAATTTGCGTATATAAAGGATTAGTATAAGCTGTAATAACAAGCTTTGTTTTAGTATGTTCACAAGCATTTTTAATAATATTTAATAAAGCTTCACTTGTCCAATTAATATCAACATTAACTAAAATATCAGGAATATCTAAACTTAAATCGATATTTTTAAGCTCAATTAATATTTTAATTGGCTCAAGTGCTTTTTCAACTAAATCATTAACTAAAACAGACTCTTTTTTAAGTAAAACAGTTCCACTATCTAGCCGTGACATTTTTAGCAAACTAGTTATTAGCCATTCAATTCTTTCAATTTGATGCTTATTTTTATTTAAGAATTCTTGTTTAATTTTCAAACTCTTTTCATTAATTAAAATATCATTAATCATATACATACTTGTTAAAGGTGTTTTAATTTGATGTGAAATATCTTCTAACATTTCTTCTAAATATATTTTTTCTTTTTGCTGTAAATCGCATTGCTCTTTTAATTTAATAGTCATCTTATAAACATCATTTTTCAAATTACTTATATCACCTTCACAATAATCTTTTATATCTAAAGAATAATCATCGTTCAAAACATTATTCATATATTTATCAATTTTTTTAATTTTTTTATAATTATTTTTAATAAATAAATAATTGATTAATAATAAAAATAAACCAAGCAGTCCTAAAACAGTAATATTTAAAACTATTATTTTTGTTTTCATATTATTATTTTCACTATCAATATCAGTTAAATTATATTTTTTTAATATTTCATATCCCTCTTCATAATTAGTCCTTTTAATTATACTATCTATAACATCACTTTCTAAATATGGATATTTATTTAATAATGCTCCGGCTACATATATATTATTTTTAATTTGTTCTTCCTTTAATATTTTATATGAATAAGTACTTATTAAAATAGAAAAAAAGACAAAAGTAATAATTAAACTAATTTCAATTATAATTAATCTTTTTTCTTCTTTATTCATTCAAACCACCTATTTTATAACCTATACCTCTAATTGTTTTAATAATTTTAGGATTAGATACATCATCTTCAACTTTTTCTCTTATTCTTTTAATATAAACAGTTAGCGTATTATCATAAACGTATTCTTCTTTAACATCCCAAATATTAGCTAATATTTGTTCCCTTGTAAAAGTTGTATTAGGTGATAATGCTAAAATTAATAATATTTTATATTCTAAAGCTGTCAAATAAATATCTTTCTTATTTTTAAAAACTTTAGCCTGCTTTAAATCAATAGTTATATCATAAATATTAATAATATCTAAATAATTATTATCATTTCTTCTTAAAACATTTTTGATTCTTGAAACTAATTCTCGAGCTTTAAATGGTTTAGTTACATAATCATCAGCACCCATATCTAAGCCCATCACAATAGATGTTTCTAAATCATTAGCCGTTAAAAAAATAATAGGAATATTTTTAAATTCTTTAATTTTTTTAAATAAAGTAAAACCAGCAATATCAGGTAAATTAACATCCAACAAAATTAAATTTAAATTATTATTTAAGTTGTCCAAACATTCATTACCATTACAAGCTTCTAAAATTTTAAAATTTTCACATTCTAAACAATATTTTAACCCACTTCTTATGGTATTATCATCTTCAACAATTAATATTTGTTTCATACCTAACCACCTTTTATTTTAAACACATATTTGTATTATTCATTCGGTAATGACCACTTAACCCATACTTGTTAACCCATTTTTTAAAAGTATTATCTTCTCTTTGATATTGACCAGCATTATGAATAATATAAGGAAGACCCGAAGCATTTCTTTTATCTGATATTATTGCAATATGATTAGTTTTAAAAGTAACAATATCCCCAGGTTGAAAAGAAGCTATATCCTTTAAATCTAAACTTAAATTAAGACTATTTCTATCAAAAAAAATTTTTAAATTATTAACTCTCCGAAAATCAATATTATCATCTATAACTTCTATTTTATAAACATCATTATTATTTTTAATATCTAAACTAACCATATCTTTTAAAAGATAACCAGCTTCCTTAAAAGCTCGCCAAATTAAGTCAGTACACACACCCTCATCACTTGGAGGATAACCCCCACTATAATATGCACTTTTATATTTAGGACGCTTTAAAGCATCACTTCTTGCACCTAATAGAATATCCGTATAATCATCAACATTGTCTTTATCACAGTCAAAAGAACTCTTAATTTCCGTAATATTAAAATCGACGGCTCGATAAGTTTTATCAGATATTAAAATAACTATAATAGCAAATAAAATAACAATTATAACAATACTTTTTTTCATCATTTTATCATATTATTTAATTTATTATATATATCCGATAATTCCATAACTTGCTTATCATTTAATTTTACATAAGGATCTTTTTGAGAAGCAACGCTTCCTAATTGATGACCTACTATTTTACCATTTTTAACAAAATAAACATCTGGAACAAATAAAGTTTTTTTACCATCATTACTTTCTAAATATGGATCTAATATCGTCATTATCTTTTTATAATTTTCATCATCTGAACCACGGAAATTAGCTGGATTAAAATAATTAATAGTCGTAACCGTATCTAGTAAAACTGGTAATATATTACGACACCAAGGACAATTAGAAAACCCAAAATAAATAACTCCTGTTTTGTTTTCTAAAAACGAAACAACTTCTTCAACTGTTAAATATTTAACTTTACTTGTTTCTTTAATATTCATAACAATACCATTACTATTTCCCACTTCATATTCTTCTTTAAATTTTAAAACATCATTTTGATTATCATTCTGATTATTATCTATAACGGGTTTTTTAACACCACAACCAACCAACAATAAACAAATCAAAACCATTATTATTTTTTTCATTTACAACTGTATCCTTTCGTTTTTAATTCTTTTACAAACTTTGTTCTTTCTTTTTTAACTTTAAAATAATCCATCATTTCTTTATTATCATTATTAAATAAATATTCAATTTTATAATGTTGATCCGTATCAAATAAAATATTTATTTTCACATCCTTAAAAAATTTATTTTGACTTTGATTAGAAAGCTTAACCGCCTTAATATTATTAACATCTGTATCAACATAATCATAAGTAACATTAATATTATCTAATATATCATTTTCAAAAGAAAAAGTATAATTAATACTTGTTTTTAAAGTATTAGCTTTTTCTTCTAAAATACAACTATTATTTAATTGTTTGTTAGTACAACCTACTAATAAAAATAAACTCAAAATAATTATTTTTTTCATTACATCACCTTTTCAATAAAGATAAAGAAACTTTCTTTTTTTCTAAATTAAGATCATCAACATAACAAGTAACAATATCACCAATATTAACAACTTCCATCGGATGTTTAATATATTTTTCGGTTAATTTAGAGATATGAGCTAAACCGTCATTTTTTAAACCAATATCAATAAAAGCTCCAAAATCAACAACATTACGAACCGTTCCTTGTAATTCCATTCCTATTTTTAAATCTTCAATATGTAAAATATCACTTTTAAGTAAAGGCTTTGGCATTTCATCACGAGGATCTCGATTAGGTTTTTTTAAACTATCAACAATATCTTTTAAGGTATAAATATCCGTATTTAACTTAATAGCATATTCTTTAATATCAATATCTAATTTAGAGCTTAAATCCGTTTTAAGATCATCTAAAGTTAAATCTAACATCTTAAGTAAATTTAAAGCAATATCGTAACTTTCTGGATGGATACCTGTTACATCTAAAGGATTAATACCATCAACTACTCTTAAAAAACCAATAGCTTGTTCATATACTTTAGGACTTAATAATTTTTTAACTTCTTTTCGACTTTTAATACGCCCAATCTTATTACGATATTCTAATATTTTATCGATATTTTTATTGGTTATCCCTGAAACATATTTAAATAAAGAAGGACTAGCGGTATTAACATTAACCCCAACTTTATTAACTGCACTACTAACAACAAAATCTAAAGATTCACTTAACTTTTTATTAGCTATATCATGTTGATATAATCCAACCCCAATACTTTCAGGATCTATTTTAACTAACTCACTTAAAGGGTCTTGTAAACGACGACCAATACTAATAGCACTTCTTTTTTCAACTGTTAAATCAGGAAATTCTGATATAGCTATTTTACTAGCCGAATAAACACTAGCCCCAGCTTCACTAACAAGTAAATATTCAAGTTTTCGATTAGAGCTTTTAATAACATCAACAATAAAAGCTTCACTTTCTCTAGAAGCCGTCCCATTACCTATTGCAATAATATCAATCTTATATTTATCAATTAAATTTAAAACAATTTTCTTTGCTTCATCATATTTATTAACTGGTTCATGTGGATAAATTACAGCTATTTCTAAACTTTGACCTGTAACATCTAAAACAGCTAATTTACAACCAGTCCGATAAGCCGGATCTAAAGCTAAAACCATTTTATCTTTCATCGGTGGTTGTAATAAAAGATTATTTAAATTTTTACTAAAATTATCAATCGCTACATCACTAGCAAAAGCCGTTAAATCACTTCTTATTTCTCTTTCAATACTAGGACTTATCAAACGTTTATAAGCATCAGCTATAGCCTCAATAATATAATTAGTAACAAAAGAAACTTCATTTTTAATGATTTGTTTTTCTAAATAATTAATTATATCATCCGTATTTATATCAATATTAACTGTTATAACTTTTTCTTTTTCAGCCCGATTAATAGCTAAAATACGATGTGGTTTTATTTCTCTTATTTTCTCACTATAGCCATAATACATCTCATAAGTTTTATTTTCATCAATAGCATCTTTTTTAACTTTAGTAACAATAGAACCATTACGATAAGTATAACTTCTTATCCATTTGCGATATAAAGCATTATCACTTATCATTTCCGCAATAATATATTTAGCTCCTATTATAGCATCAGCTACAGTTAAAACGGAAGTATTTAAATAATTATTAGCTAAACTATCCATATTTCCTACTGTAGGAAAAGTAAGCATTATTTTAGCTAATGGCTCTAAACCATTATTAATAGCATCCGTTGCTTTAGTCTTTTTCTTCTCCTTAAAAGGTCGATATAAATCTTCAATTTCAACTAATTTAATAGCACTCATTATTTCTTTTTTTAATTCATCAGTCATTAAATCTTTTTCCTCAATTAATCTAATAACATCTTCTTTTCTTTTCAGCAAATTAACTTGATACTCATATATTTCACTTATTCTTCTTATCTGTTCTTCATCTAAAGCTCCCGTAGCTTCTTTACGATAACGAGCAATAAAAGGAATTGTATTACCATCACTAAGTAATTTTAAAACTGTTTCAACTTGACTCACCTTAATATTAAGTTCTAAACTAGTATTTTTTATAATTTCATTATTCATCATGTACCTCCACCTTATAATTATAACATACTTTATTAAAAACAAAAAGACCGTTTAGTCTTTTGTTAAACTAGCTTTATTTATTATTTTGTTACCATATTTTTCCTTTAAATTATCAACCACTTCTTCAACTTTTTGACAATCATTTCTTATATTTTCATCTTCAAATAACGATGATTGATATGATACATTATCAACCAATCTATCCAACCTTATTCCAATTAATCTAACTTGTTCATCTTCATACATTTCATCTAATATTTCTTTAGCCACTTTATATATTTCATCAGTTATATTAGTCGCATTTTTTAATTTACGTTGATGACTTTTACGCTTAAAATAATTATCCTTTATAACAACACAAATAACTAAAGCAAACTTTTTTTGTTTTCTAACTCTTAAACCAACACTACTAGCTAAAGACATTAAATAAGGATATAGCATCTCTTTATTAGTAGCATCATTAGTAAGTGTTACTTCATTACTAATACAAACAGGCATTGTTAAAGCTGAAATAACTTCATTATTATCAATACCATTAGCCATATCAATAAAAATATGTGCTTGATTTTTAAAATATCTTTCTAAAATATTAACATCAAAACAACTTAAATCACCTATCGTATTAATACCTAATTGCATTAATTTAGCACTTGTTTTTTTACCAATACCAAATAAATCATTAATTGGTAAACAATGCATTTTTGTTCTAATCTCATTTCGATATAAAGTATGAACTTGATCAGGTTTAGTAAAATCACTAGCCATTTTAGCACACAACTTATTATTAGCAATACCAATATTAACTGTAAAACCTAAAGTTTTTTTTATTTCATTTTTTAAAGTATAAGCAAATTCTATTTCATCACCGTACAAATTCTTAACTTTACCATAATCTAAATAACATTCATCAATACTTGCCACTTCAATATCAGGTGAATATTTATTTAATAAATTAAATAACTTATTACTCATATTGGTATATAATTCATAATTAGGTTCATATACTTTTAAACTAGGACATTTTTTTTTAGCACTGTATAAAGTTTCTGATGTATATATACCCATTTTTTTAGCAGGAGTACTTTTAGCTAAAACAATTCCTTTTCTTGCGTTTGGATCACCACCAATAACAGCATAACTATTACGAATATCATTTTTATTACCTTGTTGTAATAAATTAACTGCTGTCCATGATAAAAAAGCATTGTTAACATCAATATGCATTATTAATCTATCCATGATATCACCTAATTATATAGTATCAAATTATTAAATTAAAGTAAAGATTAATAAAAAGACTCTTATATAAAGAGTCAAATAAAGATCATTAATAACTTTTTTAAATACATTGCTACATGCCTTGTTTTTTTTATTTACAATAATTTATATTTTATACGGTGCTTCTAGAGTGCCATTACCTGCTGTAATGGTTGTTATATAGTCGACCTTTATAACTGGGCGAACTCCACGAGTATAAGTCACACCATTGCTGCCAACATTACCATTACTAAGAACAATCCAAGCATTGGAGTTATCATAATTATTATTTAACCAATAATGATTTTTACTAGTTATACTAACACTTTGACCTGATAACATTTCACCATATCTTAGTAATCCAACATAACTATTATAAGGATTTGTGTCATATTTTAAAACAGTTCTATAATCAGGTGTTTTTGTAAAAGCATCACCTTTATACCAATCATTTTTAACTAACTTGGTTTTATTAGTTGCCCCGACTAAAGTTTCTACATAAGTATCTGGAGTTATTGTATTAAATATATCATTATAACTTTTACTTTCTTTATATCCATCTAATACTAATCTTACACCATCAGCTTCATTAGCTACAACCCGATATTTATCTGGTTTATCACCAAATACTACATATTCACCAGCTTTAAGTCCTACTTGGCTTAAGTTTTTGTCAGTTACGGAAGTTATTACTTTATCTAATATTCCGGGTTTTGACACGGTTAAAGTGTCATTCCCACCAGTAATGACAAGCTCAGAGTTGACATTTATAACGGGGCGAATTCCACAAGGATTAGTAACATAGCTAGTACCGACATTACCATTATAGTTGACAATCCAAGCAACGGTGTTACTAGGAGTTGATGTCCAAAAATATTGACCATTTACTAAATATGAATTAGCTGCTCCAGCTTTATCATACATATCTTTACTTATTAAGGTTGGTTTTACTTTATCTAAACCGGTATTTTTAGTAAAATAATCTTCTACCCAAGTTTTAGCAAAACTTGTTTCATAAA
>JAVXGE010000027.1:0-12468 GCA_036657555.1 Bacilli bacterium | reverse complement strand
ACTAATACTTATAATCATATTTTCACCTATTATATTATATAAAGGAATAAATATTAATAAGTATAAGATAATACTAATAACGGGAATAATAAATAGTTGGAATAAATAATTATTAATTTTTATTTTATTTTTTTTAATGATTAAATATTCAAAGAAACCCCAAAAAATATAAGATGTCGATATTAATTTCATGTGTTCCCAAATACTTTCATTAACTGGAGCAAAGATTGAAATAAAGCAATTAGGTAGTAAATCATATAAAAAATGAAGGGGAAAACATAATAAGAAAATAACAAATAAACTAATAATTTTTATGGTTTTGAGCTTCATAAATGGTCACCTATTATATAATATGCCTTTTTTACAACAAAATATGCAATTAAAAAAAGGAAATGTCTTAGTTGTGGCGTATATTAATAAGTAGGGAGTAAAGATATGAAAACATTAACAAGTGAAGAAATTAATAATATAAGAAGTAGCGTTGATATTGTATCAGTTGTTATGCGCTATATACCTCTTACTAAAAAAGGAAAAAATTATTTTGGGGTATGTCCTTTTCATGAAGATAGTGATCCATCTTTAAGTGTATCGCCAGAAAAACAAATCTTTTCTTGTTTTTCTTGTCATACAGCGGGAAATGTTTTTAATTTTATTATGGAGTATGAACATGTTTCTTTTATTGAAGCAGTTAGAATAGTTGCTAATATAGCGGGTATTGAAGTTGCAATTGCGGATTATAAAAAAGATAATGTTTATCAAAAAGAAATACATGATATTTATGACATTTCTTTAAAATTTTATACAAATAATATTAATACTAGTTTAGGAATTGAGGCTAAAAATTATTTAATTAAAAGAGGTCTTACAGATGAATTAATTAAAAAATTTGAAATTGGACTAGCTATTAAGAGTACTGATACTTTATCAAAATTATTAGAAAAAAAACAATTTAAAGATAATGATTTAATTAATAGTGGTTTAGTTATAAAAGATGAAAAAGGTTTTCATGATTTTTTCTACCATCGTATTATGTTTCCACTTCATGATATTAATAATAAAGTAGTTGGTTATAGTGCTCGAGCTTATTATGACACTGATGGACCTAAATACATTAATAGTAAGGAACATCTTTTATTTAAAAAAGGCGAATTTCTATATAATTATGCTAATAGTAAAGAAGCTTGTCGCAGTCAGAATACAGTTATTTTGATGGAAGGGTTTATGGATGTTATCCGAGCTTATAGTATTGGTATTTCTAATGTTGTTGCAACTCTAGGAACAGCCTTTACACATCAGCACGCTAATTTAATTAAAAGGTTAGCTAATAATGTTATTATTTGTTACGACGGCGATGATCCGGGTGCTAAAGCTAGTATTGCTTGTTCAAATGAATTAATTAAAGTAGGAATTATACCTAAAATAGTAAGGTTAGAAGATAATTTAGATCCGGATGATTATATTTTAAAAAATGGGCAAGCTAAATTTAATGAAAAAATTAGCAATCCTTTAAATGTTATGGATTTTAAACTTAGTTTTTTTAAAAAAAATATAGATTTAACGCAAGCAACGGATAAAGCTAAATATGCAACAATGATGTTAGAAGAATTAAATAAAATAGATGATGACATTTTAAAAGAAATAACACTTAAAAAATTAAGTAATGAAATTGATTTAGATGTGGAATTTTTAAAGAGTAAATTAATTAAAAAACAACCTACTGTGAATAAAAAAGTAATGACCGTTGTAACTTCTAAATATGATATGGCTCAAGAAGCGTTGTTATTTTATATGTTAAAAAGTGGAGAAGTTATTAAAATATTTGATAATCAAGCTCTTTATTTTCCAAATAAAGAATATCGATTACTAGCTCATGAAATTAGTTATTTTTATAAAACTTATAATTATATTAATGTGGCTGATTTTTTAACGGATTTAGATTTAGATATGAGTAAAATAGTTGGTTATGTTATTTCACTTAATTTACAGGAAGAATATACTTTACAATTAATTGAAGATTATATTAAAGCTATTAATGAAAAAAATATCGAAGATGAATGTGAAAGATTATCTAAAAAACTACAAGAAGAAACAGATATAGAACAAAAAGAAATAATTGGTCAAAGAATTATTGAATTGTTAGTAAGGGGAGAGAAAGATGTTTAACGAGATAAAAAGTTTTGATGAAAGAAAAGAAGATTTAGTTCAAATTGGTACTAAAAAAGGTTATATAACTTATGAAGATTTAGCAACTGCTTTAAAAGGTTTAGATTTAGATGCTGATGCTTTGGATGAATTATATAATTTATTTAATGAGCATAATATACCAGTTGTTTCTGATGAAGAAAGTGATACGGGAACACCGACCAAGGTTATTTTAGATGATACTATTTTAACGAAAGATTTAACGATTAATGATCCCGTTAGAATGTATTTAAAAGAAATAGGACAAATTAAATTATTAACAACACCTGAAGAATTAGAGTTAGCTGATCGTATTGTGGCTGGTGATGAAGCTGCTAAGAATATTTTAGCTGAAGCTAATTTACGGTTAGTTGTTAGTATTGCGAAACGTTATGTTGGCCGAGGAATGTTATTTTTAGATTTAATTCAAGAGGGTAATATTGGATTGATGAAAGCAGTTGATAAGTATGATGTTTCTAAGGGTTATAAATTTTCAACGTATGCAACATGGTGGATTAGACAGGCTATAACTAGAGCTATTGCTGATCAAGCAAGGACAATAAGAGTTCCTGTTCATATGGTTGAAACAATTAATAAGTTGGCTCGTATTCAACGGCAAATGACATTAGAGCTTAATCGTGAGCCTTCGGAAGATGAATTGGCTAAGAAGATGAATACAAGTATTGAAAAGATTAGGGAAATTTATAAGATTAGTCAGGAACCGGTTAGTTTGGAAACACCAATTGGTGAAGAAGATGATTCACATTTAGGGGATTTTATTAAGGATGAACATAATATGAGTCCGGAAGATTTTACTGTTAATGAATTATTGAAAAATGAAATTGGTTCGATTCTTTTGACATTAACCGAACGAGAAGAAAGAGTTATTAAATTAAGATTTGGGCTCGAGGATGGTAAAGCTCGTACTTTAGAAGAAGTTGGTCAAATGTTTGGTGTTACAAGAGAAAGAATTAGACAAATTGAAGCTAAAGCTTTAAGAAAATTAAGACATCCATCAAGATCAAGAAAATTAAAAGATTATTTAGATAATTAATTATTTTAAACTAGAGATTTCTAGTTTTTCTTTGATTTGACAAATAGGTAAAAATATATTAAAATATGAGTGTCTAAAAAACACAAAGGAGAAATATTATGAGCGACTTAAAAAAAAATTATAATCAATTATTAGAAACTTTAATCGGTGTTTTTACGGTTGATAAGGGTAAAATAAAAATTTTATTAATGCATAAAGAAAATGAACCATATAAAGGTTATTGGATATTACCAGGTAATATAGTTAGTAATGAAGAAACTTTAGAAAATAATGTAACGGACGTTGTTTATGATACTTTAGGATTACAAAATTTATATGTTGAACAATGTTATACATTTAGTAATTTAGATAGAGATCCTGAAGACCGAATAGTTGCAACAACTTTTATGGGTTTAATAGATAGTGTAACTTTATCAATTAGACAAGAACAAAGAGTTGCTCAATTAGAGTGGTTTGATATTGATTCGATTCCTAAAACGGGTTATGACCACGATAAAATAATTATAAAGTTGATTAGTCATTTTAAAAGTAAAATCATTAATAGCAACATTTTAAAAATGTTGTTTCCAAGTGATTTTACATTACCGGAATTACAAAAGGTCTATGAACAAATATTAAATATAAAGTTAGATCGAAGAAATTTTCGTAAAAAATTAATTAATTTAGATTATATAATTGACACTGGCGAAATAAATGAAGGTTATACAGGTCGACCTGCTAAATTATATCGGTTTAAAGAAGATTTAAAAGAAAGGAATTTGTTTTAAAATGTTAAAATTAAATAATCGTGGTTGGGGCTTACAAATAATGATGGTTTTTATTTTAATATTAATGATTGGTTTAGTAATAACGGCTGTTTTAATAAAACAAAATTTTGGTGGTATTTTTGGTGAAGTATTACCTGATACAAGTAAATCAATTGAAGAAGTTGTTGTTTTAGCTAGTCAACAATATCAAAAAGAATATTATAATGATATGTTGGATGGAGAAAAGATAACGGTAACTCTTAAAACATTAAAAAGTAAAAACTTGATAAAAGATGTTAAATATAAGGATAAACAATGTAGTGGGTATGCTATTTTTAGTAAGAAGAATGATAAAATTGATCATAAAGCTTATTTGAAATGTGGAGCTGACTATGGAACAAAAGGTTATTTAGAACAATTTGATCGATAAAGTGCATAAAAACACTTGACATTCATATAATGTAAGTGTTAAAATGAGTATGCGTTTAATTGAGATTTGCTTCGGCAAGTCTATAATTAAGTACGAAAATGAAACACCTGGTTGTGTGTAAAGGAAAGGAGGGAAATTCATGCCTACAATAAATCAATTAGTTAGAAGTAATCGTAAAAATAAAACGAAGAAAAGTAAATCTCCAGTTTTAGGAATCGGTTTTAATAGTAAAGAAAAGAAAAAAACTACTCAAAACGCTCCTCAAAAACGTGGTGTTTGTACTCGTGTTGGAACGATGGCTCCTAAAAAACCAAACTCAGCGTTACGTAAATATGCCCGTGTTCGTTTAAGTAATGGAATGGAAGTTACAGCTTATATTCCTGGCGAAGGACATAACTTACAAGAACATAGTGTTGTTTTAATGCGTGGTGGACGTGTTAAAGATTTAATCGGTGTTAGATATCATATCATTCGTGGTACGATGGATACAGCTGGAATCGATAAACGTCGTCAAGGACGTAGTAAATATGGTAGTAAAAAACCTAAAAATAAATAAAGAAAGGAGAATATAAATGCGTAAAAGACGTGCAATTAAAAGAGATGTGTTACCAGATCCAATGTATAATTCGAAATTGGTAACTAAACTTATAAATCGTTTAATGTTTGATGGTAAAAAAGGTGTCGCACAAACTATTTTGTATGATGCTTTCGATATTATGAAGGCTAAAGGAAACGATGAACCAATGGACGTATTAAATAAAGCTTTAGAAAATATTAAACCGGCTTTAGAAGTTAAATCACGTCGTGTTGGTGGTGCTAATTATCAAGTTCCAATTGAAGTAAGACCCGATCGTAGTCAAGCTTTAGGTTTAAGATGGTTAGTTCAATATGCTAGATTAAGAGGTGGACACTCAATGAGTGAAAACTTAGCTAACGAAATTATGGATGCAGCTAATGGTGTAGGAGCAGCGGTTAAAAAACGTGAGGATACTCATAGAATGGCCGAAGCTAATAAAGCATTTGCTCATTACCGTTGGTAGGAAGGATATATTATGGCTCGTGAATATAGTTTAGAAAATACCCGTAATTTTGGTATCATGGCACATATTGATGCTGGTAAAACAACTTGTTCAGAACGTATTTTATTTCATACGGGCAAGATTCACAAGATTGGGGAAACTCATGATGGTGCTGCTCAAATGGACTGGATGGCACAAGAACAAGAACGTGGAATTACTATTACTTCAGCAGCAACAACCGCTTTTTGGAAAAAGCATCGATTAAATATTATCGATACTCCAGGACATGTTGATTTTACTGTTGAAGTATCTCGTTCACTTCGTGTTTTAGATGGAGCTGTTGCTCTACTTGATTCACAAGCAGGGGTAGAACCGCAAACAGAAACAGTATGGCGTCAAGCTACTGAATTTAAAGTACCACGAATGATTTTTTGTAATAAAATGGATAAAATGGGGGCTGATTTTGCATATAGTTTAAAAACAATTGATGCAAGATTAGGCGTTAATGCTAAGCCTATCCAATGGCCAATTGGTGCTGAAAATGAATTTGATGGTGTTATTGACTTAGTTACTAAAATAGCTTACCATTACGATGGTGAAATAAACGAAGATGCTACTATTATTGATATTCCAAGTAATTTAGTAAAAGTAGTTGAAGAAAAAAGAAATGAATTAATTGAAGCTATAGCGGAATTTGATGATGAATTAATGAATAAATACTTAGATGGTGAAGAAGTTAGTGTTGATTTAATTAAAAAAGCTATCCGTAAAGGAACTTTAGCAGTTGAATTCTTCCCAGTTCTTTGTGGAACAGCTCTAGGTAATAAAGGTGTTAAGTTATTACTAGATGCTGTTATTGATTATTTACCAAATCCAACAGATGTTGAATCAATTAAAGGAACTGATTTAGATGGTAATGAAATTGTTAGACATCCTAACGATAATGAACCATTTTCAGCTTTAGCTTTTAAAGTAATGACAGATCCTTTTGTTGGTAAATTAACTTTCTTTAGAGTTTACTCTGGTAAGTTAAATAGTGGTTCTTATGTATTAAATGCGACGAAAGATAAAAAAGAAAGAATCGGACGTATCTTACAGATGCATGCTAATACAAGAACAGAAATTACTGAAGTATTTGCAGGTGATATTGCTGCGGCAGTTGGTTTAAAAGAAACAACCACCGGAGATACTTTATGTGATGAAAAGAAACCTTGTATTTTAGAATCAATGGAATTTCCAGAACCTGTTATTGAATTAGCGGTTGAACCAAAATCAAAAGCTGATCAAGATAAGATGGGTATTGCTTTACAAAAGTTATCGGAAGAAGATCCAACTTTTAGAGCTAGTACTGATCGTGAAACAGGTCAAACAATCATTGCTGGTATGGGTGAATTACATTTATCTATTATTGTTGATCGTATGAAAAGGGAATTTAATGTTGATGCTAATATTGGTAAACCACAAGTATCTTATCGTGAAACATTAACGGCGACAGCTGAATGTGAAGGTAAGTATATTAAACAATCTGGTGGACGTGGTCAATATGGTCATGTTTGGATTAAATTCGAACCAAATCCTGATAAAGGATATGAGTTTGTTGATGCAGTTGTTGGAGGAACGGTTCCAAGAGAATATATTCCAGTAACTGATAAAGGATTACAAGATGCTTTAAAGACTGGTGTTTTAGCGGGATATCCTATGATTGATGTTAAAGCAACTTTATTTGATGGTTCTTATCATGATGTCGATTCAAGTGAAATGGCATATAAGATAGCAGCTTCAATGGCTTTAAAAGTAGCTAAAGAAAAATGTAAACCAGTTTTATTAGAACCTATTATGAAGGTTCAAGTAGTTGTTCCTGAAGAATATTTAGGTAATGTTATGGGTGATGTAACTTCAAGAAGGGGTCGTCCACTTGGACAGGAATCTCGTGGTAATGCTTTAGCAATTGATGCTATGGTTCCACTTGCTGAAATGTTTGGATATGCGACTAGTTTAAGAAGTAATACTCAAGGACGTGGTAACTTTGTTATGGTTTTCGACCACTATGAAGAAGTACCTCGTAATATTGCTGAAGATATTATTAAAAAAAATGGTACAAATTAGATTAAAAGGGTTGATATTTTAGTTTAATTAGTATAAAATGTATATGTAATATAAAATTAAGGAGGAAATTATTATGGCAAAACAAAAATTTGATCGTTCAAAACCACATGTTAACATTGGTACAATTGGACACGTAGACCACGGTAAAACAACTTTAACAGCTGCTATTTCTGCTTGCTTAGCTGGCAAATTTGGTAATGAAAAGGTTGATTTTGCTAACATTGATAAGGCACCTGAGGAAAGAGAAAGAGGTATTACAATTAATACTTCTCATATCGAATACCAAACAGAAACAAGACATTATGCTCATGTTGACTGTCCAGGGCATGCCGATTATGTAAAAAATATGATTACTGGAGCAGCTCAAATGGATGGAGCAATATTAGTTATTGCTGCAACTGATGGACCTATGGCTCAAACTCGTGAACATATTTTATTATCACGTCAAGTAGGAGTACCTCGTATGGTAGTTTTTATGAATAAATGTGATATGGTTGATGATGAAGAATTACTAGATTTAGTTGAAATGGAAATTCGTGAATTATTAACTGAATATGGCTTTGATGGTGATAATACACCAATTATTCGTGGTTCAGCTTTAAAAGCTCTTGAAGGAGATGCTAACTGGACTGGTAAAATTGATGAATTAATGACTGCTGTAGATACTTGGATTGAATCTCCAGTACGTGATACTGATAAACCATTCTTAATGCCAATTGAAGATGTTTTCACAATTACTGGTCGTGGAACAGTTGTTACTGGCCGTGTTGAAAGAGGACAATTAAAACTTAATGATGAAGTTGAAATTGTTGGTATTAAAGATACTAAGAAAACAGTTGCAACAGGTATTGAAATGTTTAGAAAACAATTAGACTTTGCTGAAGCAGGAGATAATGCTGGTGTATTATTACGTGGTGTTACTCGTGATGAAGTAGAACGTGGTCAAGTGTTAGCTAAACCAGGTACTGTTACACCTCATACTAAGTTTAAAGCACAAGTTTATGTTTTAACTAAAGAAGAAGGCGGACGTCATAAACCATTCTTTACTAATTACCGTCCACAATTCTATTTTAGAACGACAGATGTAACTGGTGTTATTGAATTACCTGCTGGTACTGAAATGGTTATGCCAGGAGATAATATTGAAATTACAGTTGAACTAATTGCTCCAATTGCGTTAGAAAGTGGAACTAAATTTTCTATTCGTGAAGGCGGACATACAGTTGGTGCTGGTAATGTTTCAGAAATTATTAAATAAGCAGAAATGCTTATTTTTTTTAATTTGACAAATATTATTTATTTGATATAATAGTACAGTTCTTAAAGGGGGATTATTATGAATATTGATGTAAATAATTTTGAAGGATTAAGAAAAGTTTTTTTTAAAGACTTTAAAGGATATGGTTTAAGTAACAATATCCTTACTATGTATGGTGATAATAAACAAATAAATTTATATTTTGATAGCAAAGGTATAAATAGAATGACAATTGAAAAAGAAGATATAATTGAAATAACGTTTAAACCTTTTAGTATTGTTCATAAAAAGGCTATCCAAGGATCTTTAAATAGTGATATAGAAAATCCTATGTTAGAAAGTCGAATTGATGAAAATTTATATAGTGTGGTTTTAAGTAATCATAAATATAAAAAAAATAATTATCGAGATACATATTATTTAAAAATTGAAGATAAGCAAATTGTTGTATTAGATATTATTGATTTAAATTTAAAAAATACTGTTACTGAAGATGGTTATTATGAAGAAATGTTAATGCCTATGTACATACCTGAATATCAAAGATATTTATTAGAAATAAAAAAAATATTAAGTGATAAGGTTACATATAAAGAATTAAAAATCTTAGTATCTTATTTAAGTAAAATGGATAATTTATTTTTAACAAAATTGAAAAATAAAAAAAGATTTGATGAAGCAAATAAAATAATATTATTAAAAAAACAAACTATTTAGTTAGTTTGTTTTTTATTAAATTTTTAAGGGGCACATAATTACGATATAAATTGTAATTTCTTTTATGACATATCAATTCAAAATCACCAGTGTATTCATACATTTTAGCACCAAAATTCAATTTGAATTCGTTTAAACCAAAATATTTATTTGTATCGACAATCATATTGGATAAACCACCTAAATTGAAAGTTTTAAAACCTTGTTTTTGGTAGGTTTCTATTAAATTCCAAATGAGTAGATGTTTTGAATTAAATCTTCGATAATTACTATCATCACCATCAATTAAAATGGTAACTTCGGTATTATTTTTGACAATGATGCAACCACAAGTAATGATTCCCGTTTGATTTTTTCTCAATAATTTTGTTGCTTCAATTAATTCGTTTTGATATTTATTTAAATATTTATCCATATTTATTTTTTTATCAATTAAATTTTTAGGGTTTTGTTGAGCTTTTTTAATTATTTCTTCATTTAATTCATTTGTTTTTGATTCATAATAATTAAGTTTATTTTGAATAAATTTTAAATAAGTATTAGTGTTTAGTTTAGTATAATAATAGTCTAAATTATTATTAAAATATTTATAGCAATCGTTAAAATATTCTAAATTACGAGGATATTTTTTATTAGTAAAATTATATAAATATTTTAGTTCTTCTTGAGTTCCTTTATATATAGTTATACCATTATTGATGGCACTTCTTATTTTAGTACGATAAGTTTTTTTAATGTTTTTAAATAAGGTATTGATATCTTTATCTATTTGAATAATTGCTTCAAACCGTGGCTTTAAAGCTTCGAAAAAGTTATTATAGCCTAGATGATAATAACCGTTATGTTGTAAGGCTTCAAAGATTAAATCATATTTAGGATTAGATAAAAGTGTTTGATCTTCAAAGTTGTATATATTTTTAATAATTAAAGGATTTATCTTAACGGCAATGACGCCAACTTTATTTAAATATTCTTTAATTTGAATGGTAAATTCTTTTAATAAATAAAAATCTTCATAGTTAATTAAAAAACCTCGTGGGGCATAAGCATATTTAAAACCACTTTCTTTTTTTATTAAAATTAAAGAAGCAGCTATAACAAGACCATCATTTATTAATCCTAAAAAGACACTGTCGTAACCTTGGTTATTCATAATAAAAGCATATTCTTTTGTTTGATAAATTGCTTTAGTTGGGAAGTTTAGGACAAAGTTATTATATTCTTGATTTGTTAATTCTTTTAATTGCATGTTATTCCCTCATTTCAGATAATAGTTATTATTTGCTCTAGCTATATTATATAACAAAAAAAGTTAAAAAAAACATTTTTCAAACTATTTATAATATAAAAAAAGACTTATTCGTCTTTTTCTTTATAATTATTACACATAGTTGCTTCTTTTTTGCAACAGTCTTCACAGTTACAAATTTGTATTTCATCAAGTTTACACTCATCATTATTACAATGTTTACAATCATGAACACAGCATTTGATTTTCTTTCCCATTTTTATCACCAGTTTTATTATGGTTATATATTATTATTTAATTCATAAAAATATTAATTTGCAATATAAATTATAATGGGTGATAAAGTTGAAAATAGGTATACCAAAGGCATTATATTATTATTATTTTTATGATAAATGGTTTTATTTTTTTAAAGAATTAGGTGTTGAGGTAGTAACGAGTTTAGATACCAATAAAGATATTATTGATAAAGGTAGTTTTTATGCAACTGATGAAATGTGTTTATCTTTAAAAATATTTTTAGGACATGTTCATGATTTAAAAGATAAATGTGATTATATTCTAATACCTAATATTGATAATTATGGATTATCCAATCAAATGTGTTGTAATTATAGTGCTTTATATGATTTAGTTAATAATTTATTTTCTTTTAAAATATTAACTTATGATATTAATTATGTTAAAAATAAAAAAGAAGTTATGGGTTTTATAAAGATGGGTAAACAATTGGGTTTTAAAAAAAAACAAATTATGAAAGCATATAAAATAGCTTGTATTAAAAATAATAAAATTGTTAAAAAACATATTATTAATAATAATAATAAATTAAAAAGTTCTAAAAAGAAAATTTTGTTAGTAGGTCATCCATATAATATGTATGATAATTATCTTTCATCGATGATTACAACATATTTAAATAATTTAGATTTAGCTGTTATTTATAGTGATCGCTTTGCTAGTGATGTAACTAATAAATTAGCTACTTATTTATCACGAGATTTATATTGGAAATATAGTAAAGAGAATATTGGTTCAATTGTTTTATGTCAAGATAAAGTTGATGGTATTATTTTTTTAAGTTCATTTCCTTGTGGTATTGATAGCTTAGTAAATGAATTGGTTATGCGTAAAATAAATAAACCTTATTTAAATTTAATTATTGATGATCTTAGTTCTAGTACTGGTATGGAAACAAGGTTAGAAAGTTTTGTGGATATTCTTGAACAAAGTTAAAGTATCATTTCCTCAAATGGGTAATTATGGAATACCAATTAATTATTTATTAACGCATATTTTAGACGCTGATATTATATATCCTCCTAATATTACAGCTAAGACAGTTGAACTGGGAAATAAATATAGTCCTTTCTTTGTTTGTATGCCGTTTAAATACACTTTAGGCACCCTTATTGAAACATTAGACAATGGTGCCTTAATAATACTTCAAGCTGGCGGGGGATGCCGTTATGGTTATTATAGTGAGTTACAAGAAAAAATTTTAAAAGATTTAAATTACAAATTTCGGCTATTTAATTTAGTTACTTGTGGTAAATTAAAAATTAAAAGGATAATTAAAATATTTAAAAAAATTGATCCTAAATTTAAATTATTTAAAAGTTTATATTATTTATTTATAACTATTTTAATGATTAAATATATGGATAAAATAGATGATTATATTCGTAAAAATGTTGGCTTTGAGGTT
>JAVXGE010000026.1:0-12577 GCA_036657555.1 Bacilli bacterium | reverse complement strand
ACTTTTAATTTTTTTTAATAATTCATCTAAGGTACATATTTTTTGTTTTAATTTGTTTGTTCCAAAATTATATTTTAATAATTTATTTAACTTCATTTTTTTAACTATTCCCTTACCATTACTAATAAAATTAATAAGTAAATCATGAATAATAACAATTTTTTTATCTTTAGTTATCCGAACATCAAACTCAATACCATCGATATAATCATCTTGTAAAGCTTCTAATAAAGCTTCTTTAGTATTAGGTTTATATATACTTACATTACTGCCCCGATGCGAAATTATTTTAATAAAAATCACCCAATTAAGTATATGAAAAAATATAGAAATTTCTATATTTTATTTTTAATATAATCGTATAATTCATCATTAATATCTTTAATACTTCGTATTTTATTATTAAAAGTACCTTCCATTTGATAAAAATTATATTTAGCAACAATTTCTAAATAAGCATTTTGAGCATTAATTAAATGTTCCTCACTAGCTTCTAATTGATCAAGTTTTTCAGTTCGATTTTTTTTAAGTTCCAAAGCACATTGATAAGGAACATATAAAAATATTTTAATATCAGGAAGGGGTAATTCTAATAAACCAATTTCTAAATCTTCTAACCATTGATACATTGCAAAACGTTTTTCTTTATCCTTTATTTTCCCACCTTGATGAGCCATATTAGAATAAAAATAACGGTCTAAAAATACATTAGTTCCTTCATCTAATAGTTTTGTAACAATACCAATATTATATTTACGATCAGCCGCATAATATAAAGATGATACTTTAGCATCAACATTAGTAGCTTTTTCACTAAACCAACCTTCACATATATATGACTTACCTAAATAAGGACCACCTACTATTTTACCAGTTGGACTGTCATAATTAGGGAAGGAAAAATAAGCCGTTTTTTTATTTTCTTTATTCAATCTTTCAATTAACATTTTACTTTGGGTTTCTTTACCAGAACAATCAGTTCCTTCAATAACAATTAATTTACCACGCATACTATTTCCTTTCATATAAAACATGTTGATATTTTAAATTATTTTCTATTTCTTCATCTAGTATCGTTATTTTCCAATCTTTTTTATCAAATTTAGGAAAATAAACATCAGCTTTACTACTTGCTTCAATTTGAGTTAAATACATTTTAGTAGCATAAGGTATAAATTCTTGATAAGTATAAGCCCCACCAATAATGATTAATTCATCTTCTTGCCTATCTAATACTTCTTTAGTTGTATGAGCTATAATAACATCATTCGGATATATTTCATCAGTATTAGTAAGAACAATATGTTGTCTTTTAGGAAGCATTTTAGGTAAAGAAAAAAAAGTATTTTTACCCATAACAATTGTTTTACCTACCGTATGGTTGTAAAAAAAATTTAAATCTTTTGGTAAATGCCAAATAAGATTATTACCCAATCCTAATTCATTATTTTTACCAATAGCAGCTATTAATATTATTTCCATATTATCACCTACTTTGCAATAGGAAATTTAATTGGTCCATGATGGCTATAATTCAAAATCTTAATATCCTTACTTTCTTTTGATGTATCAAATTTAAAAAAATCAGTTATTTCAGGATTTAACCATAAAGTTGGAGCTTTAAAATCGCCTAATTGTTCATATCTCTTTATTTGTTCTTTTATACCATCTATTTGATTGACATATATATGAGCATCTTTAATACTCCAATCAAGTGTTCCAGGTAATAAATTAGTAACTTGGGCTAACATACATAATAAAGTAGCATATTGTGTTACATTAAAAGGTAACCCTAAAGGTACATCACAACTACGTTGATGAACCCAAGCATTAAGATGTCCATCAGTTACATCCCATTCACTACTCCAAACACAGGAAGGTAAAACCGCCGTTTTAAGATAATCATCTTGCCATAAACTCATTACCATTCTTCGATCAGCAGCATTATTTTTTATTTTATCAATTAAATTTTGAGTCATTTGAAACTTTTTAACAATAAAACCATACGCTGTTCCTATTGTATGAGCATACTCTTTTCCAAAATCTTTAACAATTTCTTTTTTAACTAATTTACCCATTTCATCAGGTACCATTTGTGTAGCATGCCATAACCCTGACTCATCAATTTCCCACTCATCCCATATAAAAACATCTCGGTCTTGTAACCATCTAACATCATTAGATTGTACTTGATAAATCCATTGCATCTCTAATAAAGCTTGTCTAAAATACAATTGTTTAGTTGTTAAAGTTGGAAACTCTTTTTCTAAATCAAATTGTAAATGATAACTAGGTATTTTAACGGTATTAGTACCCGTCCTATTTTCTACTTCTATTCCTTTATCCAATATTTCTTTACATAACGTTATATAATCTTTATCCCACTTACTCATAAATTATTCCTTTCTAAAATATAATTTCATTATCTTTAAAAGGCACTTCTAAAAATTTTCGACTTGCTAAATAATCACACATATGAACAAATCTTTTATATTTATTATCCGGTAACGGTAAAACAAATTTACTATATTGATTAGTATTCCATTGCCCCATGTGACTTTCAATCATACTACATATTAAAATAATATCTTTATCCTTTAACTTCGTTTTATTTTTATTTTCTTTAATAAATTTACTTACTAATAAAGGATGTTCAAATTTTGTATATTCACTTTTCACCATACCTGATTTCAAACCATCATGTAGTAATAAAGCCATCAAAATCAAATCTTTTTCTTCATTTGTAAAAGAATATCCAACACTAGCATTTTGTAATAATTCATAAGCTATTCTAACAGCTGCCTTTGTATGTCTTACTAAACCACCAGCATTTAAAGCATAAGTCGGATGATATTTACCAGTACTACTAGCTGGAACCTCATAAAAATAATCCGGTAAAAGATTTAATAATTCTTTAATATCCTTCTGATAATCTTCATTTGATAAATATGCTATTTCTGTTTTAAACACATCACATTTCATAATCAACACCCATAAAAGTCATTAAAATGGTATTAGAAATATATAAATATTTCTTTTTAATTCTTATATTACCATCTAAAATTTCTAATTTCCCTTCCTTTAATAAAATATTTATAACATCTGTTTTTAATAAATCAAATTGATATTTATTATTAAAATCACTTATTTTGATACCTTCGGTTTTCCTTAACCCTAAAATAAAAGCATTTTCAACTGTTTCATTAAAACTTAAAACTATTTCTTCACTTATAAAATGCCCATTTAAATAATCTTTATAAGCTTTAGTATTAGTATATCTTCTATTACCAATATACCCACTAGCTCCTAAACCAAAGCCATAATAATGCTCATTATTCCAATAAGTAAGATTATGTTTTGATTCATAACCTTTATAAGCATAATTACTTATTTCATAATGGTTATAATTTATTAATGTCTTATCAATTAACTCATACATATCACAATCAAGATCTTCATCAATCGGTTTAACACCATTAATATAAACCATCGTATGAGGACATATCATCAATGAATAAGTTGATATATGCTTAACATCTAAACTCAAATAAAAACTTAAATCTTCTTTTAAAATACTTAAAGTTTCAGATTCTAAAGCATACATTAAATCTAAATTAATATTATCAATATATTGTTTTATTTCTAAAACTTTATCTTTAACCATTTCCTTACTATGTTTTCTATTTAAAAATACTAATTGTTCTTCATTAATTGTTTGAACCCCAATACTTATCCTGTTAACACCATATCTTTTAAGTAATAATATTTGTTCTTTAGTAACATCAATATTACATTCGAAAGTAAATTCAATATTTGTATTTAATTTAAACACCGCTATAATATCCATTAATCTTTTTAACTGTTTCATATTTAAACAACTAGGAGTCCCACCACCAATATAAATAGTTTCAATCAATTCATTTTTATAATTTAATTTTATTTCTTTATTTAAAGCTTCAAGATAATCATCTACCCATTCCTCATTATAATATAATTTACAAAAATCACAATAAGAACAAATTGTCTTACAAAAAGGAATATGAATATAAACAGCTTTCACCGTTTAATACCTACTATAATATGTCTTTCTTGTTCATCTATTTTATTTAGTTCACAAAATAACTTTAATTCATCAGCCATTTGTTTAATAGTTAATTGATTAATGCTTCTTGAATAATTAAAATTTAAACCTCTTTTTTTTAATTCTTTACATATTGGGTTAGATATACCTAATATGTAAGTATAGTATTTATCACGAGCTATATTTTTTAACTTGATATCTTTAATTTTTAAAATATCATATAAATTTAAATCCATCCATTTCATAATATAATTATACCAATAATTAAAGAAAAAAACTATCTTAAATAGTCTTTTTTAAAACAAAGTATTTTCTTTTAGTAGCTATACCACCTCGAATATGTCTTTCTTCTTTATTTTGCTGAAGAACCATACTAGCTTTTTCATTTAAAATATAACTTATTTTTGGTAAAATAAGGGTTATATCCTTATGAATGGTACTTTTACTTACTCCAAATACTTTAGCTGTTTGTCTAACGGTAGCTTTATTAGTTATGATATAAGAAGCTTCGTCATATACTCTGTTGAAAATTTCTAATTTTTTCATTTTATCCTCCTAAATTAATTATACTATGTATAGTTTACAAATAATGTCGAATCAAAATTTTATAAAGTTAATTTTATTAAAACATAGTTATTAACTTCTATATTGATATTCATATCACTAGTCTTACCTAGCGTTTGAGCTCGTTTCACTCGTCAAACCGCGTAGCAAAACAGCACATTCGGGCTCCTTTTCTATCTTGTTTTACAAAAAAAGATGTTTTTATAAAACAAAAAAGAGTTAACACTCTTTATAGATTTGGATAAACACTTACTTGTTTTTTATCCCTTCCAACTCTTTCAAATTTTACTTTTCCGTCTATTTTAGCATAAACAGTATCATCTGATCCGATACCAACGTTAGTTCCTGGAAATATTTTAGTTCCTCGTTGACGATAGATAATGCTACCGCCTGTTACAACTTCACCATCACTAGCTTTGGCTCCAAGTCGTTTTGATATTGAATCACGACCATTTTTAGTTGAACCTTGTCCTTTTTTATGAGCAAATAATTGTATATTTAATTGCACTAACAACACAATTAACACCTCCTTATTTCTATATATTTAGAATATTGTTTTTCTAATTCAAGTAATAAATCAATTAAATTATCGATTAATTTATCGGTAACAACGGTACTTTTTAATATTTTAATCCAAACACCATCATTTTCAATATAATCAATGGCATCACGATTGATACGCATTATAGCGTTAACTGTTGTAAGAACAATTGATGAAACGGAAGCACAAACGATATCTTTACCTGTGTCTTCATATTCAGCATGTCCTATAATCGTAATTTCATTAACTACATCATTTTCTTTTTTTAATGTTACTACTATCATTATTTAATCGTCTTGATTTCTACTTTAGTATATGGTTGACGATGGCCTTGGGTTTTACGATATTTTTTCTTGGCATTGTATTTAAAAACAATTATTTTTTTAGTTTTGCCATGTTTTACAACTTCACCCTCAACAATAGATTTCTCTACGTAAGGATGCCCTGGTACGCCATTAACCATTAGGACATGATCAAATTTAATGGTTGATCCTGCTTCGGCATCTAATTTTTCAATATAGATAACAGAGCCTTCTTCAACATAATATTGTTTCCCACCGGTTTCAATTACAGCTTTCATAAATAACCTCCTTTATAATCTAAGACTCGCCATTAAGGTACATATTGTTTTAACCTTTTCTGTGCGGTTGTAGAAAGGTTCTACACAATTACTAATTTTAGCATATAAATTAACGATTGTCAAACATTTTAGTTAAAATTTCTTTTTCGGAATAATACTTTTTAGCTAAATAAAATAAATGTTTTTTTTCTTTAGCCATTTTATTAATATCATTTATTATTTTTTCTTTTTTAAATTTAAAATCATATAAATATCGTTCTAATAAAAAACGGTTGTAATAGTACTTACGTTTGATAAATAATTTTATTGTTTCAATTAATAAAAATAATAATACAGTTAAAAATAATAAGTTAAAATAATAACTACAAATAATTAATGTGATTATAGATAAAATAATGGTTATATTATAACTTTTTTTAAAGGATGAACATTTATTTAAGACTATATTAATTATTTTACTGCCGTCTAAAGGACAGATTGGTAATAAATTAAATAGTAAAATGGCGATATTATATTGTTTAAATAATATGTTATTATCGCCTATTAAAAAGTAAAAAAAAATTTGAAATAGAGGTCCCATTATTGTAATGAAAAGTTCTTCTTTTAATGGTTTATTTAAGGGTTCTTTAAATATTGTTAAGCCACCAAAGGGTAATAAAATAACTTTTTCAATATGCCATTTACATATTATAGCGGCTATGATATGACCCATTTCATGAACAATAATAATGGAAGAAAATATGATAAATTCTTTAAATAAACCTGTTATAAAAAAAATAAAACCTACGATGTAATATAGTAAATGTATTTTAAATATATTCTTTATAATCAATCACTTCGCCATCTTTAACAAATACTAAATATAAATGTTCATCGGCAACTCCGACTAAAGAACCTTTTTTAACATAATCGTATAATTTAACGTTTATTTCTTTTAGGTTAGAATATCTTACTTCAATGCCGTTACTTTGACTAATAATAATGGTATTACCATATCCTTCTTTGATGCCTTTAAAAATAACAATACCGTCGTTTAAAACGGGTACTAAATAGTTAAAGCCAACATTTAAACTAACGCCATCTTTATAAAGATTGGCTTGACTATATTTTAATTCTTCTTTAAAAACAGGCATTGTTCCGGTAAAAAAATCACTAAAGGGGATAACTGTACCAAATTTAGATTGATACCAATTATTAACTTTGGCAAAGGATAAATGATTATCATACACGTTTTTATAAAAAATAGTTTTAAAATTAGTATTACTTTTTAAGGTAATTAAAGTTACAATGGTTAATACTAAAACAATTAAAATTCTTATTATAAAGTTTTTTTTCATAGTTTCACCTAAACTATTTTATGTTTTTATATTAAAAAAATACCCGCAGGTATTTATATAACTTTTATTAATACTTTTTGTTTTAAAGTGGTAATAGAAGTAGAAAATATTATTTCTTGGGCTAAAAAAGTATTTAGAGCGGTTTGATTATTTATTGTTTTAATTGAAGTTTGCATTTGATTAATTAATTTATATAAGTTTGGTAAGGTATCTATACTTATTGTGTTAAGAGTATTTTTAAAAATTTCATATTTTTTAAAATTTTGTTTTGTTGTTTTAAAACTACTATTGGTTATATCATAAAATTGATTACTCAATTCTTTCATTTCGTTATAAGTATCTTCAATTTGATATGTATAAGTACAGCATCTATTTAAGCATGCTAATGCTTCTTTTTGATAATTATTTAAATATTCAATTTGATATTCTTCGCCTCGATAAGTTAAATCATCACAAGCTATATAATTAACTTTAATATTTTCAGGAAAAGGTAAATCATTATTATTTTTTTTAACGGTTGCTTTATAAACTGTTGAAACAGTTATTAATGCTAAAGCGGTTAGACAAATATTTTCAAATCTTTTTCTAATAACAACATTTTTCATAAATTAGCTCCTTAGGCTTAATATACTAACAAATAATTATTGAAAAGTCAATTGTCTAATAAAACATTATTAAGCATTCTTTTAAGGGCATTAGATGTAATAGTAGCACTACTTATTGTATCAATATTATCTAAATTAGTTTGATTGGTTATTAATTTAGATAAATAATCTTCTTTTAAAATTAATTCGTAACGATCCTTGCTTTCGTAATGTTTTAATATTTTAAAGGAAACAACTTTTTTATTTTCTAAGATTATTTCACCTTTAATATTGCCAGCATAGCCTTTTTGGTTTACGACATAAATAATTTGATTATTATTTTTTTCTTTACTTATGATTTCAAAATTAGGATCTTTTTTATCACTTCTTTTACCACTAGCTAAGATAACACCGCTAGCTAAAATGATTATGCAAATTAAAATAAAATAAAGGATGGCTTTTAAAAAATTGAAGCGGGCTTTAGCACCAATTTTATCTAGTAAAAAGACAAGCATATTGACAAATAAAATACTAATTGCTACGCCTTCAACTCCTAAAAATCTTAAAATAACGGTGGATATTCCTAATAGTAATCCTTGTAATACTTGACCGATGGGGGTTACGGCACTAGTAACGGGATCGGTTGCCATAAAGACGGCTCCAAACATTAAACCTCCGCTTAATATATGAAATAAAGGATAATATACCCCTTGACCTAATAATCTACCAATTATGTAAGTTATGATAAAAACGGTTGCTACGTAAGTAACGGATATTTTCCATTTAATTGTTTTAGTTAAAGTTAAATAAATAAAAGCAACTAGACATAATAAAGCACTTACTTCACCAATAGCTCCAGGTATGGTTCCAATAAAGAAGTTACTTAAACTACCATAAGGTTTTACTAATTCATCATAACTACCGATACCAGTTACAAAAGAAGCATTGGTTAATGGGGTTGCTTTACTGATCGTATCTAATTCATAATTATTTAAATAATTATTGGTGCTAAAAACATTACTAAAACAAATAAGCATAAAAACATAGCCAATTAAGGCGGGATTAAAAATATTTTTACCGAAGCCACCGAAAATTAATTTACCGATAATAGTGGCTACTAAACAAGCGGCTATTAAAATTAAAATGGGTGTTCTTAAAGGTAAGATTAAGCTTAAGAATAAGCCAGGCATAAAGCCATATGATCGTTTAAAATATCCTTTTTTCTTTGTGATTAAAGCATATATTGTTTCAGCAATTAAAGAGGTTAAACTACCTACTAGTATAAATATTAATGGATAAAATAAACCAAATAAATCGGTTTTATTATGGGTATAAGGAAGATAACCATTTTTATAAATACTAAATAAAATAATTGGAACTAAAGCTATTAAGACATTTAACATCATTTTTTTAGTATCATTTTTACTTTTAATAAAAATTGCCATTATTTTTCACTCCTTAAAGTCTTTTTAGCTTCAATAACGTGGTTTCTGACATCTAGTTTAGCTGGGCATATATAAGAACATAAGCCACATTCAATACAACGATTAGGCTCTAAACTAGCTAAGTTTTTATCCTTAGCTTGCATTATTAAAACGGGGCTTAGTTTTACTGGACATACTGAAATACATTGACCACATTTTAAACAGTTAGTTATATCATCATGACTATCTTCTAAGCATAAAATACAATTTTGATTAGCTGATATAACTAAATCATCAATTACTTCTTTACCCATCATCGGGCCACCGGCAATAATATTATTTTTATTATCGAATCCTAATTCATTTAAAATTTCAATGATTGGTGTTCCAATTTTAAGTAAAACATTTTGAGGTTTTTTTAAACCTTCTCCGGAGAAAGTAACAATTCTTTCTATTAACGGTTTATGAAATTTTAAAGCTTCATAAATAGCAAAAATAGTTGAAACATTATTAACAATAATTCCTATATCACTAGGGATATTTTCATATTCTTTATTAGTAACTTCTTTAATTAAAGATCTTTCCCAACCCATAGGATAAACATTAGGTACTTGTTTTAATGTTATTTTTAAATAAGTTCCAATAAAATTATCAAATGTTTCTTTTAAAAGATTATTTTTAATAGCAATAATAGCTTTATCAATATGATTTATTTCTAAAATAGCATCAATTGCTTCTAATATTTCTTCACATTTAGAGCAAATTAAAGCTTCATCAGCTGTAATATAAGGTTCGCATTCTACAGCATTTATAATTAATAGTTTTATTTTTTTATCGGTTTCATATTTTAAATAAGCTGGGAACCCAGCGCCACCTAAACCGACAATACCATTTTCTTTAATAATATCAATAAATTCTTCTTTTGTGTATTTATTAATATTTCTTTTAATACTTATTTTCTTTTCGATTCTTTCTTTGAAATCATTTTCAATCATGACACATTTAACTTTCGTACCGTTAAAACAAGTTCTTTCTTCAAAATCAATAATAGTTCCTGATACTGAAGCATAAAGAGGAATTCTAAGATTCCCTTTACGTTTACCAATGATACTACCTTTATAAACATATTCACCTTTATTAACTAAAATAGTTATATCGGTATCGTTACCACTAATTAATGGTATATAAACATATTTTGGTTTATTATAAACCATAATATTATCATTTGTTAATTTATGTTTAGCTATCTTAACACGCATCTTCTATCACCTTCTTCATTATACCTTATTAATACTTTTTTGTAAATCAGTATCATTTATTAAAAAGTCAAGTTTTGTAAATTTACAATTCTGTTTCTTTTAAAAAATCATATAAATTAACCGCAATTTTAGACGGTAATATCGTTTCTAATTCTTCTTTTGTTAACTCTTTTAATCTGGTTAGCGTTTTATATTTTTTAAGTAATTCATTTTTTCTTACTTCTCCGATACCATTTATACTACTTAAAACACTTTCTAAACTTCCTTTACTTCGAAGTTGTTTATGATAATTAATGGTGTAATTATGAACTTCATCTTGCATATATTCAAGATAATGAAATAAATTACTCCGTTTATCAATATTAATTTCAAGACAAGGATCAAAAGCTAGTAAAGTATTAGTTAAATGTTTATCATCTTTTTTAAGTCCAACAATAGGTATTTCTATATTTAATTGTTTTAAAACACTACGAGCAACATTTATTTGTCCAAGACCACCATCGACAATTATTAAATCTGGTTTATTTAAATTTTCATTTAAAACTCGAAAATATCTTCGATAAATAACTTCTTTCATTGTTCCATAGTCATCATTTTTATCTAAACTAATTTTGAACTTACGATATTCATTTTTAGCTTCTTTACCATTTATAAAGACGACCATTCCTGAAACGTTGTAATTACCAAAAAGATTTGAATTATCAAATATTTCAATGCGGTCTAACTTATCTAGTTTTAAAACTTTTTTTAATTCTTCATTAGCTAATATAGTTTTTGCTTCATTGTTTTTAATTAATTCAAGGTTTTCTTCTAATATTATTTTAGCGTTATTAATAGCCATATCAATTAAAGTTTTTTTAGGCCCTTTTAATGGTTTAAAAACTTTTATTTTTAAATATTCACTTAATAATTGTTTATCAATATTTATTGGTACTAATATTTCTTTAGGTTTGATAATATCTTTATTATAAAAATTAGCTATATAACTAGTTACTTCTTCTATTTCTTCATCAATTAAAGGAAATATTAAATGATGTTTACCTATTAGTTTTGATCCTCTAACAAAAAACACTTGTATACAAACATAACCTTTATCAGTATAATATCCAAAGATATCCCGATCAGTATCATCGCCCATTTCTACTTGTTGTTTTGTTAAAACAATAGCAATATAATCTAATAATTCTTTTAATTCTTTAGCTTTTTCATAATGCATCAAATTACTTTCAAATTGCATTTCTTCTTTTATTTTATTAGTTATTAAAGAATGATCACCTTTTAAAAATTTAATTATTTCATTACGCATATTATCAATTTTTATTTTAGAAACATTTTTGGTACAATAGCCTAAACATTGATTAATATGATAATATAAACAAGGCTTTTTACTATAAGTACGACATTTTCTTAAAGGATACATTCTATTTAATAAATTAACTGTACTTTTAGCTGCGGTAACATTAGGATAAGGACCATATAAATGATTATTCGTTTTTTTACGATTAATATTTCTAATTACTTGTAACCGTGGTACTTCTTCATCAGTAAGTTCAATATAAGGATAACTTTTATCATCTCTTAATAAAATATTATATTTAGGGTCATATTGTTTTATTAAATTATTTTCTAAAATTAAAGCTTCAATTTCACTGTTAACAACCATAAACTCAAAATCAACAATTTCATTAACTAAATAAGCTGTTTTACCCGTATGTTTTCCTCTAAAATAAGAACTCAATCTATTCTTAAGTTTTTTAGCTTTACCAACATAAATAATTGTATTATTCTTATCTTTCATCTGATAACAACCTGGTTGATTTGGAACTAATTTTAATTTTTCTTTAATCATAATTACCCCTACTTTTTAAATCTTGTTCGATATTGACATTTTTGACATAATTCTTCGCATAATTGGTTATTTTTAAAACCTTCAAATATATTATTAACCTTATTACTATTTATTATATCTTTAAAATCTTCTTTATAAATATTTCCTAATTTAATAATTCCTTTACTATCTAAACAACAAGGTACAACTGTACCATCAACTAAAATAGCAAGATGTTTTCTTAAGCCATAACATGTTCCCTCTTTTGTTATAAATGGATTATTTAAAGATGGCCAAATAAATTCTTTATCTTTATTTAAATATAAATGTTCTTTTAATAAAACATTAGGTTCATTTAAAACATTAGTTAATTGATGAT
>JAVXGE010000025.1:0-13080 GCA_036657555.1 Bacilli bacterium | reverse complement strand
TATAATTTTATGCAACATGATACTATTTCAGAGAAAATAAATGCTTTAACTATGGATATTTTTACACAACATAATTATTTATTATTAAATGATAAACATATGTCATTTTTAGCTTATGAAGCAGCTAAAGATTTAGCTTGGGAAAATTGGTATAAAGAAAAACTAAAACATGCTAAAAATTGTATTACGATGGCTAGTGAAGTGGCTATAATTAATAGTCATAGTATGATTGATGAACAAGATTTAAATGAAATACAAGCCGAATTATTTTTCAACCGAAAGAATAGAAAACCACTTGCTATTATTGATAAAAGTATTTTAGAAGCTAAACAAAAAAAATATACAAACTGATAAATTTATCAGTTTTTTTATTAAAAAAACTTATAATTTTTAACTATAAGTTTAAATACACAAATTAATCTAAAATAGCTTTAATTCTTCTTACCCCTGCACTACTGGCTTCTTCTTTAATAATATGAAAATGTCCTAATTCACAAGTATTATTTACATGAGGACCACCACATATTTCACGCGATATATTACCTATTTCATAAACCGTAACAATTGAACCATACTTATCAATAAACATAGCTTCAGCTCCACTAGCAATAGCTTCTTGTTTAGATATTTCATAAAATTTAACATCTAAGCTATCTTTAATATATTGATTCATTAAAGTTTCAACCTGATTTATTTCTTCTGGTGTCATTTTTAAATCATGAGAAAAATCAAACCGCATTCTTTGAGAAGTTATATTACTTCCTTTTTGATGGACATGATTTCCTAATACTTCTTTTAAAGCTGCATTAAGTAAATGGGTTGCTGTATGGTATTTAATATCAATATCACTATGATCAGATAAACCACCTTTAAATTTTTGATTTGAACCCATCCGTGATTTTTCTTGATGCTCTTTAAATTTATCTTTAAAGCCTTCAATATCAACTAATATATTTTGTTCTTTAGCTAATTCTGAAGTTAATTCAATTGGAAAACCATAAGTATCATATAATTTAAAAGCTAAATCTTTATTAATTATATGATTATCTAATGAGGAAACAATTTTATCAAATTCTTTTAAACCTTTTTCTAAAGTTTTATTAAATTTGATTTTTTCATTTGTTAAAGTTTCTAAAATAATATCTTTATTTATATTTAATTCATTATAATAATTTTTATATTTTTCAATTATTAATGAAGCTATTGAAACTTCCCAATTGCTAAATATATCAATATTTAACTTTTTCGCATGACGAATAGCTCGTCTTATTAAACGTCTTAAAATATATCCTTGATCAGTATTAGATGGTTTAATTAAAGCGTTATCGCCGGCTATAAAAACACTAGTTCTAATATGATCAGCTATAATACGCATACTTTCTTTATTATCTTCATATTTAAGATGTGATAAGGTTTCTATTTCTAAAATAACATCTTTCCAAATACTTGACAAATAGTTGTCGTTTACGCCTTCTAAAATAGCTGTTACTCTTTCTAAGCCCATACCAGTATCAACATTTTTATGATCTAATAAAGTATAATTACCTTCAGCATTTTTATTATATTCCATAAAAACATTATTCCATATTTCAACAAACCGATCATCGTTTGGATCATATACAGTTGGTATTTCATCATCGCTTCGAAAATAAAATATTTCTGTATCAGGTCCACAAGGGCCTGTTGAACCAGCTGGTCCCCACCAATTATTAGTTTCATCTAAATAAGCTATTCTATCTTTAGAAATACCTAAAGATAACCATAATGTGGCACTTTCTGTATCCGCTTCTACTAAATCATTACCTTTAAAAACGGTAACAGCTAATCGATTAACGGGTATTTTTAAAACCTTTGTTAAAAATTCAAAACTCCAAGTAATAGCTTCTTTTTTAAAATAATCGCCTAAACTCCAATTGCCCAACATTTCAAAAAAAGTATGATGGGTTGTATCACCTATTTCATCTAAATCGGTCAATCTAACACACTTTTGATAATCTACTAGTCTTGTTCCAAAAGGATGGGGTTGTCCCATTAAATAAGGTACTAATGGTTGCATTCCTGCTGTATTAAATAGACAAGTTGGATCATTTTCAGGAACAAGAGGAGCACTAGGTATTTGTTTATGGTTTTTACTTATAAAAAAATTAATATATAAATCTTTAAGATTCATTTTCAATCATCTGCCTTACTTTTAATTCTAAATCTTCTAAATTACCATCATTAATAATGGTATAATCAAATTTGTTATAATCATCTAAATCTTTTTCTGTATAATGATTCTTTTGTTCTAAAGTTAAACCATTGTCAAAATTAGGTCTTACAACTAAAATACTAACAATATTAACTAATTCTTTTTTAGGTTCATCAATTTCCACTTTAGCACGAATATCAGATACTGTTAAAATATCAAAATAATAAGAGTAAACTTTAATATCACCAATTATTCTTTTAACAAAAAACAAAGGATCAATTTTATTTCTAATAACTTCTGTACCTAATTGTTGTAATAAAGCCCGTGGTTTTGTTTCTTCTAAACCATCCCAACCACTAATCTTTTTAGCATATTCTTTAATATAAGAAGAATATTGTAAATTTAAAACTTTCAATTGTTTTTCTTCATATACCTTTTTAATAATGCTAGCTACACAATCTTTACCATTTCGGGCTTTACCCCCAATCATATATATTTTCAATTAAATCCTTCTTTCAAAATTTAAAAAATCATATTTTTCATCAAAATAATTAATTAATTCTTTAACTGCTCCCATAATTGGTGTTGATAAAACCATTCCAATAATACCAAAGAAATGACCGAATACTAATAGTCCTAAAATAATAGTAACGGGATTTAATTTAGTTGTTTTACTCATAATAAAGGGTTGGAATAAATTACCTTCAACGGCTTGAACGACAATAATAAAGATAATCATGGCAATACCAATGGTCGGGTTTTGAGAAAAACCAACAATTACGGCTGGTATCCCACCAATATATGGTCCAGCATAAGGAATAATATTGGTTATGGCACAAAATAAAGCAAATAATACTGGTGATTTTAAACCGATTATTGAAAATCCTAAAGCTGTTATACCAAAGATAACTAAACAATCAATTAAAGCTCCATTAACAAATCTTTTAAGGGGTTTATTAACTGTATGTAGTAAATCTTTAATACTGTTACGATATCTTTTAGGCATTAAAGAATATAAAGCTTCACCATTTTTATCAAAATCTAATAATAAATAAAAGCCTATTATTAAACCTATTGCAAAAACACCGATTCCCGAAAATAAAGGTTTAACAATATTAATAAGTGTTTCTGGTAGTGAACTTGTTAAATTAGTAGCAAATACTTCTAATTTAGTAAAAATTTCAGCTTTCATTGCTAAAGCATCAAAGCTACCAATATTGTTTATTTTATCAAATAAAGCATCAATCCAACCTTTACAAGTATTAAAAACACTAGGAATAGTTGTTGTAACAAATTCATTAACTTGTTGCGATAAAACAGGTATTAAAGAGCCAATTATTAAAATAACAACTCCTATAAAAGCAACATAACAAACAGTTGCTCCAAGGCCTCTTTTTAAGCCTTTTTTATGAAGCCAGGTAACAATTGGATCAAGTAGCCAAGCAATAACTAAGCCAATAAATAAAGGGCTTAATATTTTTAAAACGGTTAGGATAAAAGGTAAAATTTTAACTTCTTTAACTAACATAATAATAGCATAAACACCAAGAATTATTAATAAAACAAATAATATTTTTAAAATACTGTGTGATAAACTAACTAAATCATTAACCTTTGTAACATTTATTTCTTTATCATCTTTTTTCTTAAACATCTTTACACACTCAACAATTCATGTTCTTTTTCTTTTAGTTTATCATCAATTAGTTTATTATATTTATTTATTAATTCTTGTATTTTATCAGTACAATATTTAACATCGTCTTCTTGTAATTCAATCTTTTTAGCATCATTATTAGCATCTTGACGAATAGTTCTTAAGGCAATGCGTGCTTCTTCGGCTACGTTCTTAGCTTGTTTTACATATTCTTTTCTTGTATCTTCAGTTAAAGCGGGAATATTTAAAATAATAACTTCCCCATTATTATTAGGTGTTAAACCAATAGAAGCTTCATAAATACCTTTTTCGATAGCTCCTAAAGCACTTCGATCAAAAGGTTTAATTGATAAAGTTCGTGCTTCAGGAATTGAAATATTAACTAATTGTTTTAAAGGTGTTGCTACTCCATAATAATTAACCATTACCCCGTCTACAATTGAAGCATTAGCTCGACCGGCTCTAATATTAATTAATCTTTTGTCTAAATTTTCAATAACTTTTTGCATACTACTTTCCGTTAATTTTAAAATATCATTCATAAAATACCTCCTTTAATTTTATCAACATTTTGCTTATAATCACCAGTTGTTATATAACTACCCATAACAGCAATGTCAGCATCTTTAACTAACTTAATTGTTTCATCATTAATGCCACCATCAACTGAAATTAAATAAGAATAGTTATTAATATCTCTTAATTTTTTTAATAGTTTTATTTTTGAAATACTTGTATCAATTAACTTCTGACCACCCTTACCAGGATTAACCCCCATAATGAGAACTAAATCTAAAAAGGGTAAAAAGGGTTCTATTAAAGTAATATCTGTTTGAGGTTTAATTGATAAGCCAGCTTTTATATTAAGCTTTTTAAGGTAATTGATAATATTCATTATATCATCTTTTACTTCATAATGAAATGTTATCATAAAGGGTTTTAAAACTTTAAAAGCATCAATATATTTATAAACATCTAAAACCATTAAATGAATATCTAAAGGTTTATCATAATTTATAATTTTAACTATTTGTTCTATATCATAAGTTTTATTAGTAACAAATTTCCCATCCATTATATCTAAATGTAAATAATCAATATTGGTTTTTGTTAATTTATTTATATTTTCTTTTATATTATCTTTAATACCTAGAAAAGATGCGGATATTTGCATATTTTAACCTTCTTTCTTAATAAATTTAAGATAATTATTATATCTTGATTTAAGAATTTTATTATTAATTTGTCTTTTAATTTCACAATTAGATTCTAAATCATGCATACAATCTTTATATTCACAAAACTCTTTATATTCATTAAATTCAATCATATTATCTCTAATATCACTGTTTGACATTTCTTTTAAAGATAAAGATGAAAAGCCCGGTGTGTCGGCACACATTCCATTAAATAAAGGTAATAGTTCAACATGTCTTGTTGTATGTTTTCCCCGACCTAAGGCTAATGATATTTCATCAGTTTTTAAATTAAAATTATCATTTAAAGCATTTAATAATGTGCTTTTACCTGCTCCACTTTGACCGGTAAATACTGATATTTTATTTTTAAATACTTTTTTTAATTCTTCTTTTTCTAAACTAGTAAAAACTTGATAACCGATATTACTATAATATTCTTTTAATTGCATAATTTTTGAAACGTCATCTAATAAATCTAATTTTGTAAAACAAATAATAGGTTTTATATTGTTAAATTCAATTATACATAATAATTTATCTAATAAATATAAATCTAAATTAGGTTCTTTAACGCTAACGATTATTAAAGCTTGATCGATATTAGCTATGGTTGGTCGTTCTAAAAAGTTTTTCCTTTTTAAAACATCAATGATATATTTTTTATTATAATCGATTATGACATTATCACCAACAATAGGGGTTATTTTTAAATTACGAAGTTTTCCTCGAGCTTTACAATCAATAATGCCTTTATCAGTTAGAACTGTAAAGGTATTACTAATAATTTTAATAATTAAACCACTCATTCAACCACGGGTTCTTTAATACTTTTTTTAGTAACGGTTATGGTTAAATTAGAATTATTTACAACTTCTCCTGTTCTACTTTGATTAATAATTGTTCCTTCTTGATATTCATCTTTAACAACATAATCTATTTTTAAATTAATGCTATGTTTATCACAAAAGCTTGCTACATCATCAACACTATATCCTTCTTTAGCAAAATCAGGATATTCTTCTGTAAATACAGCATAATAAATAACAATGGTATCGCCTGCTTCTAATTTAGTTTTAGGTTCTGAACTTTGACCAACAACGGTATTTTCTTTATATTTACTTTGTTCTTCTTTAGCTATTTTTTTAGCTTCTGTTATGACATTTAAACCTTCGTTTTTTAAATTAGCTGCTACCGTTTTATAATTTTCACCTTTGTAATCTTTAATTTCGACTTTGCCACTTTCTTTAGCAACAATAATAGCTACGCTAGTACCTTTTTTAACGGTTCTGCCAATTTGAGGATTTGTTCCAATAACTTTACCTGGTTCTATTTCATCATTTTCTTTTTCAATAACATCACTGTCAACTATTAAACCTTTTTCTTTTAATAAATTTTCAGCTTCGACAACGCTTAAGTTATAAACATCAGGAATAACTATTTCTTTAACAGCAATTATTTTAGGATAAATAATAATAAATAAGCAAACTAATGAAACTAAAATAGCCGTTACACCGCCAGTTATCCATAGTACTTTATCTTTATTATTTTTCTTTTTTTTAGGTTCTACTTGTTTTAAATTAGGCATAATTTTTGTCTCCTCTAATTCATGTTCAGGATATTTATAAGTAATTCTTGGTTCTTTTAAAGCTTCTACTGATAGGGCATTTTTAATATCTTCATACATTTCTGATACACTGTTGTACCTGTTTTTAGGATTTTTAGCACAAGCTTTTAAGATAATGTTTTCAATTGATTGTGGTATATCAGGATTTTGTTTACAAATACTAGGAATGGGATCTTTCATTTGTTTAATAGCTATCTCAACGGCATTATCACCTTTAAATGGTACTTTACCAATGATTAGTTCATACATTAATATACCTAAGGAATATATGTCACTTTTAATGGTTGCACCACTACCATTAGCTTGTTCAGGTGGTAAATAATGAACCGAACCCATAACTGAATTTGTTTGCGTTAATTCATTACTATTTAAGGCAACCGCAATTCCAAAATCAGTTATTTTAATTCTTCCATCTTCTAGAATTAAAACATTTTGTGGTTTAATATCACGATGAATTATATAACTATCATGAGCACAAGTAATAGCACTTGTTAATTGACACATAATATCAACAACTTCTGGTAGGGTTAAAGCTCCTCTTTTTTTAACTAAACTTTTTAATGTTTTACCATCAACATATTCCATAACAATATAATATCTTCCGTCATCTTCACCTACATCATACATTTCAACAATATTAGGATGACTTAATTTACTAGCTGATAAAGCTTCTCTTTGAAAGCGTCGAACGAATTTTTCATCATCAGCTAAATCACCCCTTAAAACTTTAACAGCAACATAACGGTTCAAAATAGTATCTTGAGCTAAATAAACATTAGCCATCCCACCTTCACCAATTGTTTTAATGATTTGATAGCGGTCATTTATTTTTTCACCTTTTGTTATCATAATTCACCATCCTTTACTAAATAAGCTACTGATATATTATCAGCCCCACCACGATTATTACATTTTATAATTAATTTTTTAAGTTTTTCATCAATACTTAATTCATCATCAATTAAAACTTTAACTATTTGATCATCATCTAACATATTAGTTAAACCATCACTACCTAACATAATACCATCAATATTTGTTTCAACATCGAAAATATCCATTTCAACAGTATTTGTTGCTCCTAAAGCTCGCATTAAAACATTTTTACGAGGATGTTGTCTAGCTTCTTCTAAAGTTAATTCCCCTGATTTAACAAGTAAATTTACTAAAGTATGATCTTGTGTTATTTTATATAATTTATTTTTTTTCAAAACATAACCTGATGAATCACCAATATTACCAAACAATAAGAAATTTTTTGTTAAAACAGCTAACACTAATGTTGTTCCCATTCCAACCGTTTCCGGATATTCTTGGGTATGTTTATAAATTAAAACATTAGCTTCACTTACCATTTCTTTAAGAAAAGCGATAGCATCTTCTTTTATACCAACACTACTAATTTCTGAAAATCTTTTACCAATATATGATATAGCAATGCTAGAGGCTACTTCACCCCCACAATGACCACCCATACCATCAGCAACCGCCATTAATATTTCACCCATTTTATTTTTAACGATAATAACACTGTCTTCATTATGATCTCTTACTTTACCAGCATCCGTTAAATAAGCATATTCCATTAATGTCCCTCCTCATGATTAGCCCGTAGTTGGCCACAGGCTGCAGATACTTTATGACCAAATTCTTTTCTAATGGTCACTTGAATATTATTTTTTTTTAAAACGTCATAAAAATTCATAACTTGAGAACTATTTTTAAATTCTAAATGACTTGTTTCATTATAAGGTATTAAATTAACATAACAATTAATTCCTTTTAATAATTTACTTAATTCTAAAGCATTTTCAACTGAATCATTTATTTTATCTAATAAAACATATTCAAATGTAACACGCCGATTAGTAACTAAAATATATTCTTTTAAAGTTTCTATTAAAGTATTTATATTATATACTTTATTTATTGGCATCAATTTATTTCGTATTTCATCATTTGGAGCATGCAAACTAATAGCTAAATTAACTTGTTTTCCATTATTAATAAATTCTTTAATTTTAGGTACAATTCCACAAGTTGAAACGGTTATATGTCTTGAACCAAGGGCTAAACCATATGGATGATTAATAATATCAATAAAATTAATAATATTGTCGTAATTATCAAATGGTTCACCAATACCCATTAAAACTAAATGTGATATTCTAATTTTTAAGTCTTTTTCAATTTCTAAAAGTTGTAAGACCATTTCATAAACGTCTAAATTTCGAACTTTTTTTAAACGACCACTTTCACAAAATTTACAACCCATATTACAGCCAACTTGACTTGATACGCATAAGCTATTACCATAGTCGTGATACATTAAAACAGCTTCAATTAAATTACCATCATTTAACTTGAATAAATATTTAACAACATCTTTATCAATTTGTTTATCACTTATTTCTAAAGTTGTAAGTAAATAGTCTTCTTTTAGTTGTTTAATAACTTCTTTTTTTATATTTGACATATCATCAAAAGTATTGATTCTTTTTCGATATAACCACTCAAAAATTTGAAAAGCTTTATATTTCTTTTCGCCAATTTTTATAAAGTAATTTTCTAATTGATTAATGGTTAAATTGTATATATTTTGCATATCAACACCTATTAACATTATATCATAATTTATTTATATTTAAGCCAATAATTGACTTTTTTAGACCGAAGTTAAATAAAATACTTAAAAATTATTGTTTTTCTTTTCTTTAACTATTATTTTTAAATTAGGACTTGTATAAATATAAAAATATGTTATAATTAATAAGTAATTTGATTTGTCTCCTTAGCTCAGTTGGTAGAGCAACAGACTCTTAATCTGTGGGTCTGGGGTCCGAACCCCCAAGGGGACACCAATTATATTATTTTAAAATAGAATTTCAAATAGAATTTCTATTTTTTTTAATTAAAAACGAGTTTTCCTATAAAGGTTAACTCATTTTTATAATTACATAAGTGGTGCGAAAAGACGTAAAAAGCTTCGTTTAATATTTCTAAAGAATTTAATTTTTTTAGCTTCATCTAAAGTAACTTTATGACATTTTTCTAATGTTTCTTCATAATCTTTTTTAATATCTTTAATACTATCTACTTGATACATCCAAACCCCACACTCAAAATGGAGATATAAACTTCTAAAATCCATATTAATCGTTCCTACAATAGCATAATCATCATCAACGACAAATGTTTTAGCATGAACAAACCCAGGATCATATTCATAAATTTCAACATTACTTTCTAATAATTGTGGATAATAAGCTTTTGTTACTTCATTAATCATTTTTTTATCAGGTATTCCTGGCGTTATAATTTTAACTTTAATGCCACTTTTACTAGCATTTGTTAATGCTACCATCATTTCATTATCAATAATTAAATAAGGTGTCATTATATAAATATATTTTTTAGCTTTATTAATCATGTTTAAATATACATTTTCACCAACATTTTCATTATCTAAAGGACTATCATCATAAGGAATTACATAACCTTTTTCTTGATTATTTTTAATAAAAGGTTTATAAACATCATAATCATTTTTTTCATTTTTTAAATAATCCCAAAGTGATAAAAAGATAACTGTAAAATTCCAAACTGCATCGCCTTTTAAAACAATACCGTTATCTTTCCAATGACCATATTTTGAGCCTATATTAATATATTCATCAGCTAAATTAATACCCCCAGTAAAGCCAACTATGCCATCAATAATGGTTATTTTACGATGATCACGATTATTTAAACGAGCTGATAAAACAGGGACAAAACGATTAAAAGTACAGCATTTAATACCTAAAGTTTCTAGATATTTAAAATAACCACTTGGTAATGTAACAATACATCCCATGTCATCATATATAACACGAACATCTAAGCCTTCTTTTACTTTTTGTTTTAAAACTTCTAAAATAGCATTCCAAAAAACACCTTCATGAATAATAAAATACTCCATAAAAATATATTTTTTAGCTTTTTTTAATTCTTCAATTAATCTTTTATAATAATCTTGACCAATTTTCAAATAATCTATTTTTGTATTTTGATAAATTGGATAATTAGCTAATTTTAATAAATAATTACCTTGTAAATAAGCATCAATAGAAGTATCTTTTAAAGATGTTAAAACATCTTTATCTTGTTTTAAATGAAGAATTTTTTTATTTTTCATTTTGTCTAATTTAATTTTCGTTTTTTTACTTATTTTCTGACCACCAAACATAACATAACAAAATGTTCCAAAAATAGGAATTGTTAAAATAGGAATAGCCCAAGCTATTTTATAACTAGGATTATCTTTTCCATTAATAATATAAAGTAATAACAACAAACTAATTATTAAATTAATAATATAAAACCAAAGGAAATATTCTTGAAATTTCCATAAAACAAGTAAAATGATACTTAATTGTATTATCAACATAACTGCTACAATAAATAAACGATGAACCATGAATTTCAATATTTTTTTCATCATCATTACCACCCCTTATATAATAGCACAAATTAATGATTTAAAGCAATTCTTTTTCAAATTGGTAAATAAAAAATTAAAGGTATCTAACTTACTCTTGCAAACATTAAAAGATAATTTGTAATATAAGCCGATATGTTGCCTAATATAAGAAAGATTGAATTTTAATAACTGTTTATTATTTTTCATCAAAATTTTCCATCTCTATATCCAAATATTTAGATGTTGGAAACAATATAGGAAATATATCTTCTATTATCTTTTCATTATTTAATAATTTAATTCCAATTTTTTTTTGAAACATTTTGTATAATTTCTTTTTTAGTTTCTTTCCAATCATCTTCAAAATTTAATTCGATATTATTAGTTTCTAATTCTTTCCATTGCTGAAGATATTTAACCATTTCATCCCATATTATTATTTTATCAAGATAATTAAATAGTTCATTTCCATAAAAAATGTTTAAGGAAATATTATCATTGCTTTTATATGATGATATCATATTTAAATAATATCTTCTGTTTTTCTTTAAAGAATCATCTACAAACCACATTAATGCGACTATTTTTTTATCTGGATAATTTTCCTTTAAATAATTAATTTTACTAATAAAATTAGAAAACTGACCTCTCTTTTTTGTAGAATCGTGATCATCCCTAATTTTTTGTTCAATCATATAAACTTTATTTTCAAACAAAAACAACTGGTCAAACATTATATCTTCCTTATTATATTTTGCTCTTTTTGGCAAATTTTCATAAAATACTCCAAGATACATAGTTATTATATTCTCTACAAAATCACCAAAGCTAATCTCATGTGATTGTGTAATATTTTGCATTAATTTTAATTTTGGAGATGTCGTTCTAAATAATTCAACGTATCTATCCGGGCTTTTAGCTAATTTATTTATTAAATCAGATTTCGCATCTCTATATATTATTTTTTCTAATTCATCTTCAAAAACGTCATATTCTATTAACATATTTTCACCTCCCAAAAGAAAAAGACTTATAAATTAGCATAATCATATCTTAATCTGTCTAATTCTATAAATCCTTTATCACATTCTATCCAAAAATAATTCCAACCATTATTGTTGGCTTTTCCTAAATATTTTGCAGACATTTTATGAATCGACAATTCTTCTATGCCATCATTAACTTTTCCTTTTTTGGTTACAATAACTTCTACTTTTTTATCTTTGCTATATAATTTTTGCCCAGTAGTTAAATATCCGACTTCTAATAATTTTTCCATTGGAACTCTTGGTGGTTTTACTTCTAATGCTAAATTATGGAGTTCGGTAAGTTCTGGCGTAACTGCATCTATTCTAATTTTAGCAGCACTTACATAATTTTCATCTCTTTCAATTCCTATAAATGACCTTCCTAGTTTCTTTGCCACTGCTCCTGTAGTTCCGGTTCCAAAGAACGGATCCAATACTATATCATCAGGTTTAGTAGATGATAATATTGCTTTATATAATAGTTTTTCTGGTTTTTGAGTAGAATGTACTTTTATCCCATTGCTATCTTTTAGTCTCTCGTTTCCAATACATATACCAATATTCCAAATGCTTTTATCTTGTTTATTTTCATTTAAATATTTCATTGTTTTATAATTAAAGGTGTATTTAGCATCTTTACTTTTACTGCACCACAACATTGTTTCATGTGAATTTTGAAATCTTGTTCCTGCAAAATTATTTGTTTGAATTTTATAATCTATTATTAATTTTATCAAATTTTTATTTACAAATCAATAGCCCGTAAAACGTACGCACAATAAAAATTAGATTTTTTCTAGATTTTATAAGGGTTTGCGAGCAAAAAAAAGTTGCAACTGTCAAAGTCGGGGAATATTCCCAAGTTTATTTTTATGCCATTTTTTTATTAAAGTTTTCAATAACTATAACTCCAATTAAT
>JAVXGE010000024.1:0-13116 GCA_036657555.1 Bacilli bacterium | reverse complement strand
AAAAAAAAAATTATGCAGAATCTGCATAAAATATTTAAAAACATTAAAAAAATTAAAATAATAAACAAATGTTTTTAACAATAAAACATAATATAATACCTACAAAGGTTGGTATTAAAATAGATATAATTGTCCATTTCCAACTACCGGTTTCTTTTTTAATGGTTAAGCAAGTTGTTGAGCAAGGAAAGTGACATAAAGAAAAGATAAGGGTACAAAGGGCTGTTATATAGGTCCAAGAATTATTAACTAATATTTCTTTTAAGTTCATTAAGTTGTCAAAATTGGTTAATTTACCGGTTGCCATATAAGCCATTAGCATAATAGGGATTACAATTTCATTAGCGGGAAAGCCTAAAATAAAGGCTAAAATAATAACGCCGTCTAGGCCTATCATTTTACCAAAGGGGTTTAAAAAATTAGCTATATGGAGTAATAAAGATAGACCATTAATATTTATATTGGCTAAGATCCATATTAAGGCTCCGGCTGGTATGGCTACTAAAACAGCGCGGCCTAATACAAATAAGGTTCGATCTAATATGGATCTGATAATGACTTTAGTAAATTGTGGTTTTCGATAAGGTGGTAATTCTAAGGTGAATGAAGAAGGAATACCTTTTAAAACTGTTTTAGATAAGATATATGATATTAAGAAAGTTAAAAATATTCCTAATAGAATAATACCGGTTAATATTAAAACACTTAAAAAGGAGTTAAATATATTTTTACTAAAGCCGACAAAGAATATGGTTATGATGGTTATCATTGTTGGGAAGCGGCCGTTGCATGGTACGAAAACGTTGGTTAATATGGCTATTAATCTTTCGCGGGGTGAATCAATAATACGACAGCCGGTAACGCCTACAGCATTACAACCAAAGCCCATGCACATTGTTAAGGCTTGCTTACCGCAAGCACAACATTTTTTAAATAAATTATCTAAATTAAAGGCTATCCGAGGTAAGTAACCTAAATCTTCTAATAAAGTGAATAAAGGAAAGAAGATCATCATTGGTGGGAGCATGACGGAAACGACCCAGGTTAATACCCGATAAATACCATTTATTAATAAGCCGTTTATCCACCAAGGGGCATTAATAAAAATATTGTTTAAGGATATTTCTATTTTAGAAAATAAGTCAAATAATAATTCAGAAGGATAATTAGCGCCGCTAATTGTTATCCAAAAAATAAACATTAATAATATTAACATAATTGGTATTCCCGTCCATTTATTAGTTAATATTTTATCAATTTTACGGTCTTTTTTATTATAATCTTTTTCTTCAAAGGTGACGACTTGATTAGCAATATTTTCAGCTTTTTTAACAATGGTTCCAACTATTTCATTTCTAATATCGATATTTAAAAATTCTTTTATTTCTAATATTTTATTTTTAATGACTTTATCTTTTAATAAATCATGGCCTAAATATTGGGTTAAAGAGTTATTTAAACTTTGATCATAATTTATTAAATTTAAAGCTACCCATCGGCTATTTAGATTTTTAATTTTATTTTCAATATGTGGAATTATTGTTTCTATGGCTTCTTCAATTAGATTATTATATCTTATATTTATAACATTGTTAGAATAGGTATTATCAAGTAATTTAGTTAAGTCTTTTTCGGTTCGAGCACTTGTTCCTACTACTTTTACGCCTAATATATTAGATAGTTTAACTAAATCAATTTTAATTTTTTTCTTTTTAGCTTCATCCATTAAGTTAACACAGACAATAACATTTTTAGTTATTTCTAAGGTTTGTAAAACTAAATTTAAATTACGTTCTAAGCATATAGCATCACAGACAATAATAATTGTGTCATAATGATTAAAGCAAATAAAGTCGCGTGCTACTTCTTCTTCTGTTGAATGGGCTATTAAAGAGTAAGTACCTGGTAAGTCGTAAATTTTATAAGTTTCATTATTATGTTTAATTTCTCCACTAGCATTACTTACGGTTTTACCTGGCCAATTACCCGTATGTTGATGCATACCAGTTAAACCGTTAAAAACGGTACTTTTACCAACGTTAGGATTACCTGCTAAAGCAAATATTTTCATAATTTATCAACAACGATTTTAGAACTATCTTCATTTCTAATAGCTATAACGGCTCCTCTTATTAAATAAGCTATAGGGTTTCCTAAAGGACTTTTCATCATACATTCAACTTTCGTACCATTGATTAAACCAATATCTAATAACCTTCTTTTAATTAACTCATTGGCATTTAACTCTTTAATAATAGCTATATCACCAATATTCATATCACTTAAAGACATATTTTAATCTTCCTTTCATACAATTAGTTATAAGTTTCCTTTGTCTAATATATGTATTTAGAAAAGAGATGTTTGGGCTATTAAAAGTGAATTTTATACTTTAACTGGTTATAAGCTACTAGAAAGTAGTCCGATAACCGAAGCTATGGAAGATTATTTAGAGATGATTTATCGGTTAAATAAAGATATATCGGTTAAGGAATTGGCAGCAACTTTAAATGTTAAACCATCAAGTGTATCAAAGATGGCTAAACGGTTAAAAGAGTTAAATTTAATTGCTTTTGAAAAATATCAAAAAATAAAAATTACTAAACAAGGTTTAGTTTTAGGTAAATATTTTTTAAAAAGACATAATATTTTAAAAAACTTTTTTAAAATATTAAATAAAGACCAATATAATTTAAAACAAGTTGAAAAAATAGAACACTTTATCGACTATAAAACAATCGTTAATATTGAAAAATGGTTAAAAAAATAAAGAATTATTCATCCTTTATTAATTTAGCTTCTTTTAAAACAGTATAAACACAAGAATAACTTCTCCTGTTATAAAACTTACAAAACTTTCTAACACTCGCATTACTTCTTTTATATAAGTTAATAATATAAGCTTTTTCTTTATCATCCATTTTATTAATCGGTTCTTTATTTTTATTTCCATGAACAAAAGAAATATTACCATCCAGTATTTCTTTTTTTAATTTTAAAATGTATTTAGGATGATAATCAGTAATAACAGCTATTTCCTTATAAGTTAAGAAAGTTTTATTACGTAATTTGTCAGCTATTAATTTAGCTGCTTCTAATTTTTTACTCATTTAATTCACCATATATATAATACAATAAAAGTAACAAAATAGCAAGATAATTATTTTTTCTTTAAAATAGCTTTAACTCGTTCATATTCATTTTGATAACTTTCATTGTGTTGCATTTTTATCTTACAATATTTACTAACTTCACTAATTAAAATAGTCCAATAATTATCTTTTTCTTTACTCGGTAAGCTAAAAATATAATCTTCATTAATTCTTTGTAAAAGAATATCACTATATCTTCTAATTGGAGCTGTAATATGACAATAAGCATCTAATCCCAGTCCGAAATGACCATCATTATTTAAAGAATAATAAGCTGGTGGATACATTTTCGACAAACCATTTATAATTTTAACATAATCAGTTTTATCAACATATTCCGATTCAATCATTTTCTTTAAATTCATTAATTTAATATAATCATCTTTACCTTCTGGTGTTTGATGAATACGATACATAAAAGGATAACCTTTCTTATCATAATAAGAAGCAACTAAACTATTAATTAAAATCATCATTTCTTCAACAATAATCTCAGCTGGAGTTCGATTATTATAAGCATTTTTAGAACTATATATGCCTTTTTGTTCATTTAAAATATCTTCATAAGTTCGATATAACTTTTTTTTAGGATTCTTATTTTTCAATATATTAGCTACCGCACTTAAATTTAAAAGAGTTTGATAACTAACACCATCACCCGTTTCTTCTATTTTTTTATTAGCACTACTATAACTAAATTTTCTATCGACTAAAATATTTTTTTTATTTATCTTAAAATTAGCTATACTTCCATCTGTATAAATATCTAAAGAATATTCAATAACTTTTTTATAATTTTTAGTATTTAAACTAAGTAAATTATTAGACAATTCATGAGGTAACATAGGTATTATTTGATCAGATAAATAAAGACTCTCTACTCTTTTATAAGCTTCTTTATCAATACTTGAACCTTGTTTAATTAAATCAACAACCGAAGCTATATAAACCTTTAAATGATAACAATCATTATCTTTTTTTATACTAAAAGCATCATCCATATCTAAAGTATCCGCAGCATCAATCGTTATGATATAATCCTTTTCATTTAAACTTTCTAATTCTTTTTGAATTAAAGGATTAAACCCTGTTGTCACACCATATTTTTCATTTATAATATCAATATTTTCATTAGTTATTTCATTGTTCAAAATTAAATCTAAAATAGTTTTATAAAGAATTAACTTCTTATGACTATTTTTATCCAATTTATCTAAATTTTCAATCTTCTTTTCAAGATATAAACAATATTGTTTAACTTCCAATTTTGTAATATGAAATTGACTTCTTTTCATAAATTCTAAAATAACATTGTTGTAATAAATTATATCTTTACCATCATTATCAATAATTGTTAAAAAATAATCAATAATATCTAAAACAATATGTTTACCTAAAGCATTTTTAGCATTAACATAATGTGGATATGTATTTAAAATTTGTTTTAAATAATTAATTTCTTTAATATTATAAATAATATTTTTTAAAAATAAAAAATGATTTTCTTTATAAACAAAACTATTCTTAGCTAATAATTGTTGCTCTAACTCCTTATAAGTATCATTTATATCATCATTATTAAGTTTTAATACCTCACGTTGCATTTTTTTTAAATAATTAATTGTTTCCCCAATATTAGTATTTGGACAACTATTTAATAGTTGCATAATTGTTTTATTAAAATTATCTAAATAATTAGAACTAATTTCACTAGTTTCTTTATATATATCAATAAATATCTTAAAGGAAGATGTCACTATTTTTAACATTTTAGTCGGATCATTTTCTTTTAATAAAACTTTTAATTCCTCAACATCTAAATCTTTTTGTTCTAATAAAATTAATACTTTGTAACTTCTCAAGCTTGTGTTTTTACTGCTCATAAAACCCTCCTAGTTATATTATACTATACATTTAAAACAAAAAAACAAGAAAATTAATTCTTGCTTATTTTAGTAATTTCATTTACTTCAGCTTTTTTATAAGTTATATTTACCTTATCACCAACAGTTACGAAAGGTAATAAATTTTGATTTACCTTAATTGAAGACCGATAAATATCTTTGTCTTCTTTAAAATAATAATAAGTTGTTCCATCAATAACGACATCTTTAATACTAGAAATTATAATATCTTTAGTAAGATTATCGCCTGTTGTAATTGAACCACCTAAATAGTTTTGAGCTGCTTGCATAATACCTTGTGAAGCATCAGTTACAACAACCTTTTGATAATCAACATAATCAACAAAAGCATACATTTTAACTAAACCAGCATTATCTTTTAAACTTAATAAATATGTTGGTTTATTATCTAAATTAATTAATAAAGGGAAAGTTGCTGTATATTTCATTTGTTGGACAGCTCCTTGAGCTGAAGCCATAGCCGAATATTCTTCCGCTCCCGAAACACCATAGAAACTTGTTTCTTTAGTTCTTAAATTCGTTAAAATAAAGCCCACATTTGATTGATCAGCCGCTACTGAAGTAATACCAGTATATAAATAAATATCATCATTTAAAGCCAAATAATTATAACCCCTAGTTGTCTTAACCACATTCTTTTGACCAAAGATAGAATTAAAAAAACCATTTTTATATTTACCCCAATCATCAACTTGTTCAATAATCAAATTAGCTGAATAAACATGATCAACCCAAGTTGGAACATCCTTAACAGCATATTTTTTAGATTCACCAGTTATTGGATTAAGCATTACAATACCATTTACTTCTGGTTTTAATCCAATCCCACTATATTTTAAAGTTTGAGCTATCCAAAAAGGATTACCTTCTTCATCAAGTTCAAAAGAAACTTCACCAAAAATAGTTGTTGGATTACTAAGTCTTAATTTACGATATAAATTTTCAAAAAACATCGATGAAGGCATATATTTCATACCTTTTTCTAACCTAACTAACTTTGATTCACCAGTTACAGAATTAACCGTAATATAACCTTCAACCCCATTTTTACGATTTGTAAAATATTTAATTAACCCAGCATATTCTAAAGGTGTTACTCTTATAATATCATCTTTATAATTAATTTGTGTATATAAATTAGAAACAGAAAATTGTGACACTAAATCAGTCATTTGTCCCATTACCCGATCCCCTAATTTAGAACTTGAATCTTTATCTAATAAAGCTAATTTATTAAAATCAACGGGTTTTACATCTTTTGTAAAATCACCAGCTTCATTTATTTTAATTCTTTCATAATATGATTTCGAATTAAATAAAGGCATATTAAATAAATTAATTAAAATAATAGCTAAAATAATAACACTTATACTACCGAAAATAATAAGATTCTTACGACTCTTAGTAATTCTTCGATTATTAATTAAAGTGCTTAATTTAAGCTCCGAAGTAGCCCAAGCTACTAATGTAAACATCCCAACAATAAATATGAAAATCCAAAATTCAGGTGCCGATAAATTTATTGGTGGCAACATAAAATAGTAAATAACTAAGGTGAAAACAAGCGGTAAAATAAATCTAACAATATTCTTTCTCATAAATCCTCCTTGTTCTAAGTCTTAACTTAGAATTATCCCTATTAACATTATAACATATTTTAATTTTTTTAGCACTTAAATATTTGTATTTATTTTTAAAATATTGTATAATGAAAGAGGTGATTATATGAAAAAAATATCAGTTATTAACTATTCAAATGAATCCTCTTTATTAAGTGCTATTTTGTTTTTAATTTTTGGAATGGTTCTATTTACAAATCCAGGTGGCATCGTTAAATTCATATCTTATATAGCCGGTGGGGTTTTATTCGTAATTGGTTTAAGTAATTTATTAAGTTATTATAAAACCTTAAAAAAACTTAATATTAAAGAAACATCTAAACTAATTAGTGGTATTATTTTAATTGTTTTAGGCTTAATTTCTATTTTATTTGCTTCAATTATCGAAACAACTTTAAGACTTATTATAGGTGGTTGGATAATATATAGTGGCATTATAAGATTAATTGAAACAATTAATGGTGAAAAAGATAAAACCTATTTAATTGTTCGTTTAATTATAGCTATTCTTATGATTATATGTGGTTTTTATGTTGTTCTAAAAACCAACCTAGTTTTTTCAATGATTGGTTTATTTATTATAATATATTCAGTTATGGAAATTATCGGTTATATATTTTCTAAATTACATGACAAAAAAAGTAGATAACTACTTTAAAACTAAAACCTTAGCCATATCATTATTTACTTCCAAACCTTCTTGTTCTAAACTAAACAATAAACCATCTAAAGTATCTAATATTTCTTCAGCTTTTTTAATATCTATATAGATATTATTTTTTTTATTTTCATATTCTTCTAATTGCCGATTAATGTTGTATTTTGAAGCATATTTAGTAGATATCTTATTTTCAACATCTTTCAATTTATTATTCTTAACAATCTTTTTTAAAGGTTTTATTTTTTTAAAATAAGCTAATGAACAACCTAATATACACATTAAAAAACCCACACCTATTAAAGCAAACATATTAAATAAAATAGATAATAATACTATAATTAAAAAACTTATACTTCCAAAAATAATTTTTTTACAAATAATATTCTTATTGACATCTTTAAAATTAATAAGAACCCATAAAATAGGCTTTAATACATTTAGTTCTTCTTCTAATACATCAAGCTGTTTTTTTTCTTCATAAATTAAAACATTATATTTTTCTTTCTCAATTGTTAATTTTTTTATTCTTTCAATAACATTCTTTTTTTCTAATTTTTTTAAATCTATTATTTGTTTAAGCACTGCAAACATCTCCCTTGAACTTAATTAGTCTACACCATTTATAATATGCTGTCAAGGAAAAAGAAACTAATTAAAGTTTCTTTTCAATTATAAAATGTTTACAATCATAAGCACAATCGTTTTTAATATATGTTTCTATTTTATTATAATTATTTATATCATTAATTAAACTATTTTCTTTTTTACAAAAACCTTTTAATCTTAATTTACCATATGCCCAATCTCCAAAAATATAATCATATTCTTTAAAATAATCGGTATATCTTTTTGTTAATTCTTCTAAATCAAAACCATTTTTGTAATCTTTAATTAATTCATATTCTGTTTCTTCAAGGATTATTTTTTTCAAATTAATACTCCTTTCCAAATGCTGATGATAACTCTTTATATTTATTTAAACTAGAACCACTATTCCAAGTCATGAAACCACCCGTTAAACCAGCATCATATAAACCTTTTATTTCTTGACCAACCATATAAGCATCATAATCTGTAGCAGGATTCTTACCAGTATCATAAGCTTGAATCCAAGTTCTTACAATGGCTGGAGTTGGTATTTCAGCTTGTCTTTTCATAACAAATGATTCACCCCATAAATTAAGTAATTTATAAGGAATTGTCCACACTGTTTCTGTAAACCCATATTCATGACTACTAAAATGGTCAGGATATGGCATACCACTTATAACATCAGCTATATTAGAAATAGCTGGCCAGTATTGACCATAAGATGTAACATAAGTATGAGCTGCTTCTCCAAAAACATCAATCGAAACATAAGCATTTACTTTATGTAATTCATCCGTTGCATACATAACAAAACCTTGAATAGCTTGAGCTTTAGTTTCTTTATAAGTATTCCCAAAATCAATTGCACCTTGTTCTTCTAAACGACCAGTCCGATCAGGAAATCTAACATAATCAAATTGAATTTCATTAAAGCCCATTTCTTTAACCGATTCAACAGCTAAACTAACAGTATATTCCCAAACCCTTCTTTTATAAGCACTTGGCCAATAAGAACCATCATGATTAAATGGTGTATTAGAACCAGCATTTTTAATTGTATCTTCCGGATGATCTTTAGCATAAAAACTATCCTTAAATGTTGTAATACGACCTATAACATAAAAACCAGCATCTTTTAATTTTTTAATGCCTGCTTTATAATCTTCATAACTATTTAAAGCTTTAGCAAAATTAGTTGGCGAATATTTTTCCATAGCTTTAGCCGGATAAGAAGGAACTGTATTATCTTTTATATCAACGACAAAAGCATTAATACCACTTTCTTTAGCTAAAGCAATATAAGCATCAATATTACCAATTACACCACCGTTTAAATACAAAGTACGAGCATCACTTGGCATAACATTATCTTTAAATTTGGGCTTAGGATATGGATAATAATCCAAATCAGCTGCTGAACCAGCCATTAAAGTATCTTCTCTTTTTTTATGAATTTGATAGTTACCTTCCTCATCATAATTAACTAAAGAAGTTTCATGATTATTAACTAAATATTTGCCATATACATATCCTTCTTCATTGTTATATTTTACTTTATACATATTAACAGAACCATCTTTTTCCATTTTATTATAATCTAAAATTTCTAACTTTTCACCTTTTTTAATTAAACCTTTAATAGTAATATCATCACTATTGTTGTAAAAAGTTAATGATGTTCTAACAAACATTTCTTTTTCTAAAACTGATTCTTTAATATCTTTAACTAAATTATCTTTTAAAATTAAATAATCTTTTTTATCATAAGTAATTTTATAATACTCTTTTTCAGCATTTTTTATAATTTCTTTTGAAGTTTTTATTTTAGTTCCTCTTACCACTTTTAGAACTTCTTTATATTCTATATCATATAAAGGTACTTCTAAAGAGGTAGAAGCAGCATACATATTACCACCCGTAATAACTAAAGAAGCTGTTTTAAATACTTTTGTTATTAAATAAAAACATAAACAACTAACTAAAATAACTGCAACTATAAAAATAATAATTCGTCCTATCCGAAGTTTTTTCTTCATTTTAACATCACCCTAGTAGTATTATATCACACAATAGGCCTTATTCAATAGGAAGATTAAAAGAATTAGAATTTTTATTAATTCCATTTAAATAATAATTAGGAATGTTCCCTTGAATTAATTTTAAGGCTACCGGAATAGAAGTTTCTATTTTAATTTTATTAGCTATGAATGGTAAAATGACTTGTTGTGATACTTCTAAAACAATTGAAACTTCAATTAAAGCATTGTTAATACCATAATCTTTTACACTTGTATTAATATGACTTACAATATTACCCATTAATCCTATTTTAACTGGTATTTTAGGACCTAAATTAGCTAAAAAAGATTGTCCGAAAACAACCCCACTTGATATTTCATAAATAATACCTTTTTTTAATTTATCCATATTATAATTAGTTAAATCTTTATTATCAATATCCGTTAATTCTATTTTACCTTGCTCTAAATATTTAAAATTTTCATAAACACTATTAGTTATTTTAGTTAAAACTTTATTAACAATAATTGGATTAAAATCAATTGTTTTAATATCACCTTTACTATCCTTAGTTATTAAAAATAAATTTTCAATATCTTTATTTTCTGTAATATTCTTAGCTACCGCATTATTAATAACAATACTTGCTAATTTACGAGATTCTAATTCTCCGTATTCTAATAAAACAGGATTAACTTTTAAATTAATTGCTTTAAAAATAAAATATAAAAAAATAAATAACATAATAATAATAACAATAAATATTTTAAATTTACTTTTTTTAAAATGTTTTTTTAATCTAATTCTTCTTCGCATACTATTCACCATTATAATATATGCCTAAAGATACAATATTAAAACATTGTCTTAGTATAATTTATCTACTGTATATTTATTTTTCTAATTTTTTTGATATAAAAACACCTAACAATAATAAAACAAGACCTATTACTACTTCAATAATACTATAATGATGTTTTAAAGTCGTTAAAAATAAAGCTAATATTGATGAAAAAGCAAAGCCAATAATACCGCAATATGTAATAACTTGTTTTTTTTCAAATAAATAATTCATTGCTTTTGATAAACCAATAATACCAATAACAAGACCTAGAACAAAAGGAATAATAATTCCTAAATTAATTAAAATGGCATTGAAATTAGTAAGCGTTCCTAAAGCTGTTAAAAGTAAATTATAGCAACCTAAAATCATCATTACTGCTGTTCCACTTACACCAGGTATAATCATTGTAATAGCATCAGTTATACCAATAAAGAAAAATAATATAAAACCAATAAAAGGATTAGAATAATTAGCAAAAATGTTTTGTTCACCAACTAAAGATATTAAAAAAACAAATAAAAAAGCGATAATAAAAGTTAAATAATGTTTAAATTTTAATTTTTTAATTTTAACTTTTTTAAACAGCATAGGAACTCCACCAACAATTAAACCTATAAAAAGTAACATTGTCGGTAAATAATAATTGTTTAAAAAGAATAAAACCGCTTTACTAGCAACAATAATAGCTAATATAGCTCCGAAGCCTAAAGGAACTAAAAACTTAAGATTTTCTAAAGGGTTTTTAAAAAAATGACTAATAGCTTTTAAGGCTTTTTCATAAATACCCATTGAAATTGCTAACATTGCCCCACTAACACCGGGTACTATTTTAGCAACACCTATTATAAAACCTTTTAAGATTAATATTAAATATTTCATTAAATTCTCCTATTCAAAGTAATCAATTTTCATATTTTTTTTAACTTTTCGCATTACTTCATTAGCTTTTTCATTAGTTTTTATAGTTCCTTCTTTCAAGATTTCTTTAACCATTTCTGGATGTTCTTCATAATATTTCCTTTTATCTTGAATAGGTTGTAAGAATTCCATCATTTTAATAATTAATTCTTTTTTACAGGCAACACAACCACGACTACCTTGTTTACATTCACTACATATATTATTTAAATTAGGATTATTTAATAATTTATGATAATAATAGACCATACATACATCAGGATTAGCGGGGTCATCTTTTTTAATTTTATTTTTATCGGTAACCGCACTCATTATTTTTTTAGTAACTATTTCTTCATTATCTACTAAATAAATAGCATTTCCTAAACTTTTACCCATTTTTTCATTACCATCTAAACCTTTAATACGAGCATTTTTAGTTAAAATATACTCTGGTAAGGTAAGGGTCGGACCATAAATTGTATTGAATTTACGAACGATTTCTCGACATTGTTCAATTAAAGGTAATTGATCTTCACCAACTGGTACATAAGCTCCTTCAACACAAGTAATATCAGCTGCCTGACTAACTGGATATCCTAAAAAACCATAGGTAACCCCTTCACCATCACTACCAAATAAGCCTTTTTTCTGACTTATTTCTGTTTTAATAGTTGGATTACGATATAACCTAGCAACCGTAACTAAATTAGAATAATATACCGTTAATTCAGCAATTGAAGGAATCATTGATTGTACAAAAATTGTTGCTACTTTAGGGTCAATCCCACAAGATAACAAATCAATAGTTACTTCATAAATGTTTTTTCTTATTTTATCAGGATTATTAAAATTATCTGTTAACCCTTGTACATCAGCTATTTCAAAATAAGAGTTATACTCATTTTGTAATTTAACCCAATTGCTAACCGCTCCGAAATAATGCCCTAAATGTAAATTACCAGTTGGTCTAATACCTGTTAATATATTTTTTTTCATCTGTATTTCCTTTCGTAATAGTTAATATATATATAGCTATTAATACTTCCTTAGGAAACAAATTACAAATAGCATAATTAAAACTTTGCATTTGTTTAGCTTCCTTATAAATAAATTTAATTCTTTTTCTTCGACTTTTAATTTCTTCAATATCCAAAATATTAGTTGCCTCTATTTTATCAAAAGCTAATAAAAGTTCTTTATTAAAATTAGAACTATATATTTTACTAGCATCAATTCTAAATATTTCTAAGGCTTCCTCAATAATCTTATTCATAACTAAATTAGTATCTTTATCATTTAAAACTTTTCTTATATCGCCAATTCCTTTTTCAATATATTGTCTTGTCAAAGCTACAAATTTTAAATGATGTTTTTTATAATTATTATTTAAAAACCCTTTTTTAAA
>JAVXGE010000023.1:0-13134 GCA_036657555.1 Bacilli bacterium | reverse complement strand
TACGGGCATATATGATATGAGTGGCGGAGCTTATGAATATGTTATGGGTAATTTTAACAACACAATCGGCAGCTCCGGCTTTACAGCAATGCCTGAAGCTAAATATTTTAATAATTATCCAAGCAGCATTTTCAACGGAGATTATAACACAAATACAGATAAATGTACTATCGAGACATGCGGAGGCCACGCTTTATTAGAAACAAAAGCATGGTATGGCGATTACAGTTATTTCACCTATGCCGACGACCCTTGGTTTATGCGGGGTGGGCACTATGGCAATTCCACTACTGCTGGTATATTTGCTTTCTGGGGCAGCGGTGGCAACGGCTACAACGACTTCGGTTTCCGGGTGTGCTTTTGCGGATAATTCGGGCTTAAAAAGAATAAGTTGTTTTATAAAAACAACTTTTTTTTGTAAAACAAGATAGAAAAGTAGCCCGAATGTGCTGTTTTGCTACGCGGTTTGACGAGTGAAACGAGCTCAAACGCTAGGTAAGAATAGTGAATCCCAATGATTATGTATAAATGTTAATATAGAAACTGATGAATATGTCAATATAGAAACTGATAACTATGATTTAATAAGAAATAACAAAAGGAAAAAGTTCCATAATTTTATCTCTTGCTTAAATAGTTTATTTATTGTAAAATGAATATGGTGAATAATTATGAATAAAGCTTTTACTTTAATTGAATTAATTGGTGTTTTAATATTAATTTCCGTTATTAGTTTAATAACTATACCTGCAATTGATAGTTCTATTAAAAAAAACAAACAACAACTTTATGAAACACAAATAAAAAATATAACTGAATATGCTCAGAACTGGGCTAGTAAAAATACTAGTTTATTGCCTGATAGTGGTAGTATAAGTTTAACATTAGGGCAATTAAAACAAGATGGTTTTGCGGATGAAGATGTTAAAAATCCAATAACAAAATTGTTGTTTTCTAATGAAACAATAATTGAAATTAAAAGTGTTAATGGTGGATATAGTTATAAAGTATTAGAAGAAACTATAAAAGATGAAAGTTTAAATGATTATAATGATAAAACACCTAAGTTGTTTTTAAAAGGTGATTATATTACTTATGTTGAATTAAATAAAGAAGTTTATAAAGAAGCAGGGTTTACAGCTCGTAATAATAGTGATGTTGATATAACTAATTTAGTTACAACAAGTATTAATAAACCAATTGATAATAAGGTTAATAATAGTTCTTATACAATAACTTATAATATTGTTGATAATGGTTATAAAAATATGGCTAAAAGAACGGTAATTGTAAGAGATACAACGAAACCGGTTTTAGTGTTACCTAGCAGTAAAAAAATTACTATAAGTGAGGCTAAGGTTATTAATTTGTTAGAAGGAGTTAGTGTAACGGACAATAGTAATGAAAATATTCAAATTAAAGTGAATGGTTTTGATACTTTAAAGGGTGAAAAGATTGTTACTTATACGGCTTGTGATAGTAGTAATAATTGTCTTAGTGAAAAAAGAATTATAACGGTTGTTGATGATCCTATTATTGCTTTTACTTTTAAAAATTTTGACTATACAGGAGCTGCTCAAGAATTTATTGTTCCAAGGACTGGTAATTATAAATTAGAAACATGGGGAGCTAGTGGTGGATTAATGGGTGGTTTAGGTGGCTATTCTCGTGGTAACATTATATTAGAACAAGGGAAAAAAATATATATTTATGTTGGTGGTCAAGGGCAAAAAAATAATACACGTTATGGTAGTGGTGGCTATAATGGTGGTGGTAGTACTAATAATAATAATTCAATAAATGATAATTATGGTGGTGGTGGTGCTACGGATATTAGATTTGTTGAGGGAACGTTAACTGTTTTAGCTAGTGATAGTAATGTTTATACAAGTTATGTTGGTGGAATTGATTCTTTAAAATCTAGAGTGATTGTTGCTGGGGGTGGTTCGGGTTTTGGAACGGGTAATGGTACAGCTAATCATGGTGGTGGTATAAATGGAATGGGTTCATATGGTGGTTTAGTTAATGGTGTTGTAACAAGGAATATTACTTGTTGTGGTGGTTATGATTCAGGACATACTTTTGCTAATTTTGGTTATGGAGGATATACAACTTCTATTAATACAATGGCACATATTGTTGGTGGTGGCGGTGGTTGGTATGGAGGTAATTTCGGTTCTAATGATGAAGCTAGCGGTGGGTCAGGTTTTATTTGGACTAGTAGTAATATAAATAATGTTCCAAGTGGATATTCAGTTACTAGTAAGTATTATTTAACCGAAGCTGTAACTACTGCTGGTAATAGTAGTATGCCAACTCATGACGGAGTTAGCACAATGACTGGTAATCGTGGTAATGGATATGCTAAAATAACTTTTTTAAACTAAATAGTCAAATATGACTATTTTTTTATTAAAAAATATGGTATTATTTAAGAGTACGTTAGGTGGAATAAATATGAAAAAAGGTTTTACTTTAATTGAAATGTTAGCTATTGTAATATTATTAGGAGTAATTGGTTTAATTGCTACAACTACTATTAGTGGAGTTATTAAGGATAATCAAAAAAAACTATATGATGATCAAATAATTAATATTATAAATGGCGCTAAAAATTGGGCGGGGGCTAATGTTTGGCAATTGCCTAATAAAGATAATGAGGAAATAACTTTAACTTTAATCCAATTAAAACAAGCAGGGTTTGTTGAAAATGATATTAAAGATCCAATTACAAAAGAGAATTTTCCTAATGATTTAAAAGTCAAAATAACAAAAAAAAATAATAATTATACATATGAAATAGTAAAGTAATCTTTATATTTTTGATTATTTATTATATAATGTATTAAGGAGTTGATTTTATGAACATAATAGATATAGGAATTGTTATATTTATATTGTTTGGAGCTGTTTTAGGTTTTAAAAGAGGGTTTACTAAAGAATTAGTTAAAGCCTTAGGTTTTATTTTAATTGTTGTTTTAGCTTATTATTTAAAAAATCCTTTATCGGTTTTGATGTATGAACATTTACCTTTTTTTGATTTTGGATTTTTAAAAGGAGCAGCTGTTTTAAATATTTTGTTATATGAGATAATTGCTTTTATTATTGTATTAGTTATTTTAAGTGTTGTTTTAAAACTATTATTATTAGCAACAAGTGTATTTGAAAAGATATTAAATGCAACAATTATTTTAGGAATTCCTTCAAAAATAGGTGGCGCTATTATTGGAATAATTCATCATTTTATAATTGCTTTTATTATTCTTTATATTTTAGCTTTACCATTTGTAAAGTTTGATTTATTAAATAATTCAAAATTAGCAAATAATATTATTAATAAAACACCATTTTTATCGAGTATGATTGATAAAACAATAAAGGTTGTTAATGAATTTAAAGATATTAAAGATAAATATGATGATCAAAGTATTAATGAACAAACATTTAATTATCAAACGGTTGAAGTTTTCTTGAAATACAAGCTTGTTAAACCTGAAGCTATTGAAAAATTAATAGCTAAAAATAAAATTAAACAGTTTGATTATTATAAAGATTTAATAGATAATTATAAAGGAGAAGAAAATGGAAATAAATAATGAAGAAGAATTTAAAAATTTTATTAATAAGGATTATGTTTTAGTAGATTTTTTTGCTACTTGGTGTGGTCCTTGCAAGATGATGGGTCCAGTTTTGGAGAACATTTCTAATAATAGAAGTTTAGCTATTGCTAAAGTGGATGTTGATTTAAATGAGAATTTAGCTCATACTTATGGGGTTATGTCAATTCCTACTTTAATTTTGTTTAAACAGGGGCAAGTTATTGATAAAAAAGTTGGCTATGTAGCACAACCATTATTAGAACAATGGCTTAATGATAATCAGTAATGCAACGTTATTTTACAAATTTAAAAGAAAATAATAATTTTATTTTGAACAGTGATGATTTATATCATTTAAAAGTTGTTATGCGAGCTACTAAAAATGATATGGTTGAAGTTGTTTATAATAATAAATTATATATAGCTATGATTGATAATAATAATGTTGTTTTAAAGAATGAAGTCGAAGATAATATTTTAAAACAAAAAGAACTTATTTTATGTATTCCTTTATTAGCTGAACAAAAAATGAGCTTTGTTTTACAAAAAGCCACTGAATTAGGAATTGATAAAATAATACCTTTTATAACAACGAGAAGTATTGTTAAATTAGATGAGAAAAAAGAATTAAAAAAATTAGAACGTTGGTATAAAATATGTAAAGAAGCTAGTCAACAATCAAAAAGATTAACAATACCTATTATTAGTTCAATTAAAACCATTGAAGATTTAAATATAGATGGCCTTAAAATATTGTGTAGTACCATCGAAAAAGCTAATACTTTAAAAAAAGTCTTAAATAAAGTTAATATATATGATACAATTGTTATAGTCGTAGGTCCCGAAGGGGGATTAACTAAAGATGAAGAACAAAGATTAATTAAACAAGGATTTATAGCTACTTCTTTAGGTAAAAATATTATGCGAGTAGAAACAGTACCTATTTATTTATTAAGTGTTATTAATTATGAAATGATGGAGTGATATTTATGAATTATATTTTAGAGTACAAAGGTCTTTTATTAGAGTTTTTATTGTTATTAATTATTGTAATTAGTTTAATATTTATTTTAAAAATTAAAAATAAAAAAGTTAAACCAATTGTGATGGATGATATTTTAGATAAAGTTGAAGAAAAGTCTGATTTAGAACAAGTTATTGCAGCTTTAGAAAGTAGTGATGATCGTCAAATGACGACTTTTGAAGAAGAACAAGAAGCTAATGCTATTATTAGTTATCAAGAATTGGTGGAAGCTGTTAAAGAAAAAAAAGAAAAAGTTCAACCAAAAGCTATTTCTGAAGAAACAATAGTGGAAGTAGATATACCTGAAGAACCTATTTTAGAAAAAGCCAAATTTAAAAATAGTGAGTTTATTTCACCTATTTTTGGTAAAGATAAAACTGATGATGATTTTCTAACCGAATTAAAGAATTTTAGAAGTAATTTATGACTTTTTATATTCATACATTAGGTTGTAAAGTAAACACTTATGAAAGTAAAGTCATGAGTGATTTATTAATTAATGCTGGATTTCTTAAAGGTGAAGTTGATAATAGTGATATATACATTATTAATACTTGTTTTGTAACTAATGTTGCAGAACATAAATCTTTTCAAATGATTAGAAAATATGCTAAAAAAGGATCTTTAATTATTGTTACTGGTTGTGTTAGTCAAATGGAGTCTTCTAAAGTTAAAAAAGAAAATGTTGATATTATTTTAGGTAATAAAGATAAAACAAAAATTGTTAATTATATAAAAGAATATCAAAATAAACAATTGATTAAAATATATGATTTAACTAATACTGAATTTGAAAATATGCAATTAAATAATTTTGATAAAACAAGAGCTTTTGTTAAAATACAAGATGGTTGCAATAATTTTTGTTCTTATTGTATTATTCCTTATACAAGGGGTAATGTAAGAAGTAAGAAAAAAGAAGTTGTGTTAGAAGAAATAACAACTTTAATTAAAAATGGTCATAAAGAAATCGTTTTAACTGGTATTCATACGGGTAATTATAACGATGGATCTTATGATTTTGCTGATTTATTAAAAGATATTGTTAAAATAAATGGTCTTAAAAGACTTCGTATTTCATCAATTGAAATAACCGAAATAAATGATGAAGTTATTAAAGTTATAAAGGATAATCCTATTTTAGTAGATCACATGCATATACCATTACAAGCTGGTTCAAATACTATTTTAAGTTTAATGAATCGTAAATATGATATTAATTATTTTATAAACAAAATAGATAAATTAAGACAAATAAGACCTTCTATTTCTATTACAACGGATGTTATTGTTGGTTTTCCAAAAGAAACTGAAGCTTTATTTGAAGAAACAATAATTAATATTAAAAAGATTGGCTTTACAAAACTTCATGTATTTCCTTATTCTTTAAGAGAAGGTACTGTAGCTAGTAAGATGGATGGTCAAGTTTTAGAAGAAGTTAAAAAACAACGGGTTAAAACTTTAATTACTTTATCGAAGCAATTAGAACTTGATTATATGAATAAATTTATTAATAAGGATATTATTTTTATACCGGAGACTTATAAAGAAGGTTATTTGATTGGTCATACGGGTAATTATTTAAATATTAAAGTTCAAGGAAATATTAAATTATTAAATACTTTAGTTAAAGTAAGAATTAATAATTTAAGTTATCCTTACTGTATGTCTACTATATGTAAAGATAGTGTTGACAAAGATGAAAAAATTATATACAATTAAAGTAGGTGATAGATATGTATAAATTAGAACCAGATAATTCAATAAGTAATGTTGTAAGAAATGTTACTAAAAACTTTCCCGGAACAATAAGAAGTTTTGGTGGATGTGCAATGATATCAGGAATAACAGGTGCTTTAATTATTAATGTTAATAGTTCTAGTTTAGCTGTTTTAGAAAACGCCCAAAGAATTGAAGATAATGGTGGTGGTGCCATTGTCGTTTCCTTATTCTTAGCTTTAGGGTTAGCTGTTAATACTTATATAGAATATCGTAAAGAAAAAAAACGTTGGCTAGAATTAACCGATGCTATTGATAAACAAAGAATAAGAGAAGAACAAGAAGAGCAAGAAGAACAAGAAGTTTTAAAACAATTTACTTCGTTAGATGAAATAAGAGAATTACGATTTAAAAAAGAATTGTTAAAAGATGAAAAAGTTGTTCCTATTGATTTCTTTGCCGAAAAAGGTTTTCAAAAAGTTTTAACAAAAGAAAATAATTAATTTGCTTTTAAATAATAAAACATATATAATTGAATAGTTAAACGTTAACTATTTTTTTATTAGGAAGTGATAAAATGGAAGAATATATTAAAGGAAATTATCGTAAAAGTATTTTCAAATCAGATAAAGGCTATATAATTGGTCTTTTTAGGGTTAAAGAAGCTAGTGAAAATTTAAAAGAATATCTTAATAAAACAATTACTTTTACTGGTACTTTTGCCTCACTAAATACCGATGATGTATATTGTTTAAAAGGTAATTTAATTGATCATCCAAAGTATGGTCATCAATTTCAAGTAAGTGAATATAGCCGAATTAAACCTGATGATGTTGATGGTTTAGTAGCTTTTTTTGCCAGCGATTTATTTAAAGGTGTAGGAACCGTTTTAGCTAAAAAAATGGTAGCCACCTTAGGTAAAGACATTATAAATGTTATTTTAGACGATGTAGACAATTTATTAAAAGTCCCTTTATTAGGTAGTAAAAAAGCTCGTACTATTTATGAAACATTAAAAAAACATGAAGAAAGTCATCAAGTACTTGTCTATTTAACTGAATTAGGTTTTAATATGAAAGAAGCTTTAGATATTTATAATATTTACAAAAGTAATACAATTATGAAAATTGAACATAATATATATAATCTATTTTTAGAAGCTAATATAAGCTTTATTAAAATTGATGAAATAGCTTCTAATTTAAAAATCGAACCTAATGATGAAAGAAGAATTAAAGCTTGTATCATTTATATTATGAAAGAATTAATTTATAAAAGAAGTGATACTTATTTAGAATTAGAAGATATTTATGACAATGTATATCGTTATTTACAAGTTTCTTTGGATAATGTTGATTTTAAACAATTATTAAGTGAATTAGTTAATGAAGGAAGTATTTGTATAATTGATCAAAGATACTATTTAAAAGAAATGTTTGAAGCTGAAAATAATACCGTTATGTCTATTATTAAATTAATAAATGGTAAAACAAAATATAAAGGTTTAGATGAAGGTATAAAAGCTTTAGAAACAGTTAATAATATAACTTATAATGATAAGCAAAAAAAAGCTATTAAATCATCATTAGAAAATAATATTACCATTATAACGGGTGGCCCAGGAACTGGTAAAACAACAATTATTAAAGCTATTTGTGAATTATATATAGATATTAATAATTTAGAATTTGAAGAAGCTGATAAAAAAATTGCTTTATTAGCGCCGACTGGACGAGCTAGTAAAAGAATGAGTGAAGCAACTCTTTTACCAGCTAGTACAATTCATCGATTTTTAAAATGGAATAAGGAAACGGATCAATTTGCCGTTAATGAATATGAAAAAGATAATCATCATTTAATTATTATTGATGAGGTTAGTATGATTGATATTATATTATTATCTAATTTATTTAAAGGATTAACTGATAATATTAAATTAGTTTTAGTTGGTGATTATCATCAATTACCTAGTGTTGGGCCGGGACAAGTTTTAAAAGATCTTATTGAAAGTGATATGATAGATACTATTGTTTTAGAACATTTATATCGGCAAGATGAAAATTCATATATTAATACCTTAGCTCATGAAATAAATAGTAATGAATTAAGTGAAAATTTTTTAGAAACAAAAAGTGATTATACTTTTTTAAAATGTGAAAATGAAGCTATTAAAGATACCTTAAAAAATTTATGTTATAAATTAATAGCCAAAGGTTATGATTATAAACGTGTTCAAATAATGGCACCTATTTATGCAGGTATCAATGGTATTGATAATTTAAACATGGAACTACAACAAGTTTTTAATCCTAAAGACAATACTAAAAAAGAAATAAAATATGGTGATGTTATCTTTAGAGAAAACGATAAAGTTTTACAATTAGTTAATATGCCAGATGATAACGTCTATAACGGTGACATAGGCATTATTAAAAATATCATAACCGTTGATAGTAAATTACATATTTATATTGATTATGACGGCAATATAGTTAAATATGAATATAAAGACCTAAATAAAATAAGACATGGTTTTATAATATCTATTCATAAATCACAAGGTAGTGAATTTGAAATGGTTATTATTCCTATAAGTTCTAATTATAAAAGAATGTTATATCGCAAACTAATATATACCGGTATAACACGAGCTAAGAAAAAATTAATTTTAATTGGTCAACCAGAAGCTTTTATTTATAGCGTTAATAACAATAGTGAAATTGATCGTAAAACATATTTATTAGATCAATTAGTGAATAATTTGATGGAATAAGACCAAAATACTATTGTATGTTTACATACCATCATTTTTCTTTTAAATAACGAGGTGAGAATATGAAAATAGCTAAAAGTATGCTCTTAATGGGAATAGGTATCGGTGCCACCTTAGCATATCAAAAGTATAGCAAACCTGCTATGCAAAAAATCGAAAAATTAATCGATAAAACTGTTCGTAAAGTTAATAATGAATTAGATGAAATGATGTAAAATTGATCCTCCTTAACAGGGGGATTTTTTTATAAAAAATAGTGATTCTTATTTATGTCGTTTAATTACCTAAAAAGTGATCAAATTAATTATATTATTTTATCAAACAAGTTTAGCACATCATATAATTATTAAAATAACATACTATAAATTGAATATGTTATTTTTTTCATAACAATATTTGACAATATATATTGACATAATGCGTAATGCACTATATAATTGTATTGTGATGCATCTTACGATTATTTATTTCAATTTAAAATAAGAAAGGAGTGAATTTTTTAAAGTAAGATAAATCTAAAAAAGTAAAGGAGTTAATATGAAAGGGAAAAAGTTATTTATAACATGTAGTATGATGTTATTTGCTGTTATCTTATTAGCTGGGTGTAACAAAAAGAATTTTAATGTCACTTTTAGTAATGCGCAAAGCACTAATACAACCCAAACAGTTGAAGAAGGTAAAACAATTAACAAACCATCAGCCCCAACAAAAGAGGGCTATAGTTTCCTTGGTTGGTTTTTAGGAGATACCGAATATGATTTTTCTAAACCAATTAAAGGAGATATTACTTTAACAGCTAAATGGCAAAAAGTTGAAGTAAAAGATTCTTATACAGTTGAATTTGACAGTGATGGAGGTAGTTCAGTTAAGTCTTTAACTATTAAAGCTGGTCAAAAAGCTTTAGAACCTACAATTCCAACAAAGTCAGGCTATACTTTTAGTTATTGGAAGTATAACAATACAAAATTTGATTTTTCAAGTAATGTTACTAAAGATATGAAATTAGTAGCTGTTTGGACAAAGGATAGTGCAACTACTCCAGATAAACCAAATAAACCTGAAAAACCAGAAAAACCTGAAACCCCAGATGTACCAAGTGTTAAACCAGTTACATACAAAGTTACTTTTGATAGTAATGGTGGTAGTAATGTAGCTAGTAAAACAGTTGATAAAGGGTCAAGTGTTGCAAGTCCAAGTGCACCAACTAAAGCTGGTTTCAACTTTATTGGTTGGACTTTAAACGGTAATGCTTATAACTTTAGTTCTGGTGTAACTAGTAATATTACATTAGTTGCTAAGTGGGAAGCTATTCCTGTTGCTGATAAATATACATATACAGTTAGTAAACTTGATGATTATACAAGAAGCAGAAAGATTCTTGTTTATAAAAATGGTGTTAACATTACTAAAACAGCTGCCGCAATATATACTGCTAGTGGAAGCTATTTAGGTAGATGGGAAGATGCATATCAAGCTATTATTATTGATGAAAGACAAATATCATCAGTCGGAGCAATTAAAATAAACGGAAAACTTATAAAATTTTAGATGGAGGAAATTATGAAGAAATTAAAATACTTATCATTAACTGTTTCTGCTTTCTTGTTAATGGCAGCAGGTATTGCCACAACTGAAGCAAAAACTTTTAATATGAATGACATTGATGAAGCCGCTAAGGTAGTAATCGGTGGTGAAACTGTTTATGATAATGTTTACATTGTCGGAACACATATGTTTACTAATGTTATTACGTTAGATGACATTATGACAGGTGCAAGAACATTACAACCTGGAGCAGAAAATATTATTTTTTATCGTGCTAATGATAAAACATGGAGTAATGCTTTAGGTGGTGGTGCTTTAGTTGTACCAGATACTTTTGAAATTAAAGTTTCTAATAGAGTAAGTGTTGAAGATGCTGTTTTAGCAGCAAATTTAGAAAAACTTATTTTAGAAGCTAAAGCTTTAGTAACTAGTGAATATACTCCTAGTAGCTTTGCTGCTGTTACTGATGCTTTAAAACTTGCACAAGATACAGATGATTTGAAAAAAACTAAATTAGATGCTATTACTTTAGCAATGAGTAATTTATCATTAGCTAATATTGATGCTTTAAATAAATTAGTTGCTGAATGTGATGCTTTAGTTAAAGCTGATTATACATTAGATACTTATAATGCTTTTAAAGCAGCATATGATAGTATTAAAACAATGAAAGAAACAACTTTTAATGATGTAAAAGCTAAATTAGATATTATTACATCTTTAAAATCAAAATTAGTTAAATCTGCCCTTAATAAGGATAATTTAAAAAGTGTAATTGATGCTGAATATACAGGTGGAAATCAAAGTGGTAATCTTATTTTGACAGAAGCTGAATATGTATCAACATTATGGGTAGAGTATACAAAAGCTATTGAAGCTGCTAAAACAGTTTATACAACAGCTACTTTACAATCAGAATTAGATAATGCTGCTTTAGCAATTACTACAGCTAAAAAAGCTTTAGTATTTGAAAACCAAGCTGCAGTAGATGCTTTAGAAATTCATGGTTTAATCGAAGCTGAATATACTAAAACATGGACAGCATTAACAACTGCTCTTGCTTTACCAGAAACTACACATGCTGAAATTGTAACTAAAATTGCTGCTATTAATACAGCTAAAAAAGGTTTAATTACTATAACAGCAGATGCTGCTTTAACTGAAGCAAAAACTAATGGTAGTAAGATAAAAAACACTACTAATGATTATACAACAGTTTCATTTACAGTTTTAACGGATGCTTTAGCATTACCAGAAGCTACAAATGAAAATTGTTTAACTAAAGTTACAGCTATTGAAGCTGCAATAAAAGGTTTAGTATTTAATGGCTTAGCTGATTTAAATACAGAACTTGATCTTCATAAAAATTTGAAAGAAGTAAACTATACAGTTGCAAGTTGGAATGTTTATACTTTAATTAAAAATAGTATTATTTCACAAGTTGCAACAACTAATGCTGAAATAGTTGCTAAAACAACAGCTTTAACATCAGCTCGGACTAATTTAGAAAAAGCTGATAATGGTATAGCTGGATTAACAACTTTTATTGATAGTTTATATACTGATGCTAGAATAACTCTTAAATTAACAAGTACTGATTATGATACTACTTTATTTACAGTTTATACAAAAGCTATTGAAGCTGCTAAAACTGTAGAAGGAAATACAAATGCTTTTGCTACTGAAGTAATTGATGCTACAAAGGCTATTAAAGATGCTGAAAAAGCTTTAGTATTTGCTAACAAAGCTGCTTTAGATACAGCAAAAGATCTTACAAAATTAACAGAAAAAGAATATACAGCTGATAGTTGGACAGCATTATTAACAGCTATTACTGGTGTAGCTGATGATGAAAGTACAAATGCTTTAATGGGTACTAAAATTACAGCTATTAACAATGCTAAAAAAGCTTTAGTATTTACTAACAAGGCTGCTTTAGATGAAGCTAAATTAAATACTGGTTTAACAGAAGCAGATTATACAAATGCAAGTTGGAAAGTATTAACTGATTTAACAGGTAATACTACTAATGAAGATACATTTGCTAATATTGCTAAAAAGACAACAGATATTAATAATGCTAAGGCTGCTTTAATTACAAAAGTTGCTGATGGTAAAATAACAACTGCTGAAGCTTTATTAACAGATAAAGAAGAAGCACATTATACAACAGCAAGTTGGAAAGTTTATACAGATGTTTTAAATAAAGTTCCTGCAAATAATGCTGAAGCTTTAACAAAAGCTACTGATTTAACAACGGCTATTAATAATATGGTATTTTCTAATCAAGCTGCTTTAGATGCTGCTAAATTAAATACTGATTTAGTAGAAGCACATTATACAAAAGCAAGTTGGAAAGTATTAACTGATTTAACAGGTAATACTACTAATGAAGATACTTTTGATAAAATAGCTACAAAAACAACAGCTATTGCTAATGCTAAAAAAGCTTTAGTGTTTGAAAACCAAGCAAC
>JAVXGE010000022.1:11197-13358 GCA_036657555.1 Bacilli bacterium | reverse complement strand
GTTCGCTTAGTTTCTAATTATATCCATAATGATGAACAATTAGAATATGATGTTTTTAGAACTCAACAAATAATGAAATCAATAAAGAAAAAAACATTAACTTTTAAAGTTCCAACTTTAAATATTTTTGTTAATTTAGGTGATAATGTTCATATTGATAAAGAACAATTTGATAATATGACTTGCCTTAATATTAAAGAAGTAAACGACGTTGTTAAAAACAATGTTATGTTAACATCATTTCCTGATATTAAAAAAATTCAAACTTTTAAAGAAGAAGGCTTAGATTTATTTGTTAAATTAACTAGTGATATTAACTCTAAAGCTGAAAAAGATGCTGTTATGGTTGAAGATGTTTTTAAACCTAAAAAACCAATTGTTACTTATATTTTAATTGGTTTAAATATTTTAATATTTCTTTTAATGTATCTTTTAGGTGATGGTAGTGAAGATATAAATACTTTAATTAATTTTGGAGCTAATAATAAAACTTTAGTTGTTAATTTTCATCAATATTATCGTTTATTAACATCAGCTTTTATTCATATTGGTATTTTACATTTATTTTTCAACTGTTATGCTTTAAAAATAATTGGATCACAAGTAGAAAACTTTTTTGGAAGAACAAAATATTTGATAATTTATTTAGGTAGTGCTTTAGGTGGTGGGTTATTATCAATTTGTTTTTCAAATAATATTAGTGCTGGAGCTAGTGGAGCTATATTTGGTTTATTAGGAGCTTTATTATACTTTGGTTATCATTATCGTTTATATTTAGGAAGTATTATTAGAAGTCAAATTGTTCCTATTATTATAATTAATCTTGTTTTTGGATTTATTGTAACAGGCATTGATAATTCTGCTCATATTGGTGGTTTAATTGGTGGTATTTTACTTAGTATGGCTGTTGGCGTTAAATATAAATCTAAAAAAAGTGAAATTATAAATGGTATCATATTAAGTATAATTTTCTATTGTTTTATGTTATTTTTATTATTTAAATAAGGCATTAATTTGTCTTTTTTTAATTATCCTTAAAATTAATAGAGAATTAAACGTTTTTCTTGCTAAATAACAAAAAATGCGATAAAATGAAGATAGTTAAAATAAGGAGTTGTTAAAATGAAAAAAGGATTTACTTTAATTGAAATTATAAGTGTCATTGTTTTAATTGGGGTTATTGGTTTGATTGCAACCCCTATTATTACCAATACTTTAAAAGATAATAAAGAAAGTTTATATCAAAATCAATTAAAAGAAATAGAAACTTCAGCTAGTAAATGGGCATATAAAAATATGGCATTGCTTCCTAAAGTTGATAATCAGAATATAACTATTACTTTATTAGATTTGAAGAAAAGTGGGTTAGTTGGTTTAGATGCCCGTAACCCTAAAACGGGTTTATTATTTCCTAATGATATGCAAATAAGTATAACTTATAAAAGCAATAATTTTTCTTATAAAGTAATAGAAAATAGTGGTAGTAATATAACTGATTCCATTGATAAAAATAGTCCAACAATTATTTTAGTTGGTAATCCTTTAGAATATATTGAAATAGGTAGTTCTTATCAAGAAAAAGGTGTTTTAGCTCAAGATAGTTTAGGTAATGTTATTAATAATATTAATGTTCAATATAAACTTAATGATGTTGAAATACCTAGTATAATAACTAATCAATTTAAAACTTATACTGCTACTTATACAGCTAGTAGTATTGTTAATAATGTTACATATGCTTCCAATATTATTAGAACTTTAATTGTAAGGGATACAACACCTCCAGTAATAACAGTACCTGATAAGATGGAAATAACATTAGATGAAGCATCAACAATTAATTTATTAGCTGGTGTTAGTGTAACAGATAATAGTGGGGAACAAATAAATCCTACGGTGTCTGGTTTTGACCGATTAATTGGTGAAAAGATTGTAACTTATACAGCTACTGATAGTAGTGGTAATAAAACTGTTAAAAAAAGAATTATTAAAATAACTGAAAATTTAATTGTTTTTGATTTTCAAAATTTTGATTATACAGGAGCTTCCCAAATTTTTAGTGTGCCTATAAATGGTAATTATAAATTAGAAACTTGGGGAGCTAGTGGTAATTTTGATCAAGCTCAATCTGGAAATTTTGAAGGAGCCGGCGGTGGTGGCG
>JAVXGE010000022.1:0-11097 GCA_036657555.1 Bacilli bacterium | reverse complement strand
GCTGGTGGCGGATCCGGTTGGATATATAATGCTAATTCATTTAGTAATTGGCAATCAGGTAACCCAACCGATGCCTCTAAATGGTTATTAAATAGTACTTATTATTTAACCGAAGCTTCAACAATTGATGGTAATACCAATATGCCAAACCATAATGGGAATAGTACAATGACCGGTAATACAGGAAATGGATATGCTAAAATAACCTTGATCAAGTAGACTTTTTAGTCTTTTTTTTTATATGCAAACATATACTTCTTTGGGTGATTATATGAACTTTGAAATTGGTGATTTAGTAACACGTATTTCTCATAACCATGACACTATCTTTATTATAACCGATATTATTAATGAAGTATGTTATTTAAAAGGTGTTAATTTAAGGCTTATAGCCGATAGCAATAGTAATGATTTAGAAAAATATAATGATAATTTTGAAGAAGATAAAGAATTTGTTGAACGCGTAAAACCAACCATTAGCTTAGAACGAGATGACTATTTTTATTTACCTGGTAAAATATTGCATATTGATGGTGATACCGAATATTTGAATCGTTGTTTGGATTATTATAAAGAAGCTAATATATGGGCTATGGGCATCACCGAAAAAGAAGAAAATGTCCCTTTATATATTCAAGATTGGTTAGAAGAATATAACCCTAATATTGTCGTTATAACGGGACATGATGCTTACTATAAGAAAAAAGGTAAACCAGATAACTTACAAGCTTATAAAAATAGTATTAACTTTGTTAAAGCTATTAAAGAAGCTCGTAAATATGAAAAAAGTCATGATAAATTAATTATAATAGCCGGAGCCTGTCAATCTGATTATGAAGAATTAATTAAAGCTGGGGCGAATTTTGCCAGCAGCCCTAAAAGAATTAATATTCATGCTTTAGACCCCGCTATTATTGCCACTAAAATGAGCCTAAGTGATGTTAGTAAAGACATTGATTTAAAAGGTATTTTAGATAATACTAAACATGGTAAAAACGGAGTAGGAGGAGTTCTAACTAAAGGAACAATGTACGTTGGCTATCCAAGATAGGAGGATAAATTGATAAATGAAATAAGGAGTAAATTAAACGACTATATTGGTGAAGAAGTTATAATAAAATACAACTTAGGTAGAAATAAATTTGAAAAATATAATGTTATTATTAAAGAATTATATGAAAATGTTTTTTTAGTAGAATTAGATACAACTGAAAAAAAATCATTTTCTTATTCTGATGTAATTACCAATACAATTAAAATCGATTACTAAGTATTGATTTTTGATTAAAATTGTTATATACTTATTATATTATATAAAAAGGAGAGATTCACATGGAAATTACATCAGTAACAGTTCGAAAAGAAGAAAAAGAAAATTCAAGAATGCGTGGTAAAGCTTCCGTTTTAATCGATGATTGTTTTGCAATTCATGACATTAGAATTATTGAAGGTGATGAAGGTTTATTCATAGCTATGCCAAGTCGTCAAAAGGCTAATGGTGAGTATCGTGATATAGCTCATCCAATCAAGTCTGAAACAAGAACCATGTTTCAAGAAAAAGTATTAGAAGCATATAAGAACGCTGAATAAGCGTTTTTATTTTAATATTTTACACAAATTTACATACCAATAAAACAACAAATAATATTTTGTTGTTTTTTCATAAATAAATCTTTAATTCATATAATTTAATTAAGGAGGAATTATATGGACAAGACAGATACTTTAGCTAGTTTAAATCATAATATAACTATTAATGAAAGAAAAAACATTATAATTTCAGGTGTAAAAAAAATTAATAATTTTGACAGTGAAGAGTTTTTATTAGAAACAACAATGGGTAATGTTATTATTAAAGGTAAAGAATTAGAAATAATAAAATTAGATACATATCAAGGTAGTGTATCTATTAAAGGTGTTATTGTTAGTTTAACCTATGCTGATAGTGGTAAAAAAGAAGAAGGAGTTTTTAGTAAATTATTTAAATGATGACTTTAGATATTCAGATTAAAACCTTAATGTTTTCTTTTGTATATGGTCTTTTTTTTGCTGTTTTACTTGATATAATTCATAAGCCTTTATTTAAGTTAAAAATAATTAAACAAATATTATTATCTTTTTTATTTGTTATAGTTAATGTTTTAATATATTTTGTTATTTTAAATAAGCTTAATAATGCTATTTTACATCCGTATTATATTATTTTTTTTAGTTTAGCTTTTTTATTAGAAAATGTAATTAAAAAGCGGATTGTCTTAATTGTCAAAAAGCACATAAAGTGATATAATCTTTATGGAGGCTAGAAAAAATGAAAAAAATAACGAAAAAAGCTAAACATCGTTTAATGATTCTAGGGACTATTTCTGTTATAGCGATAGGTTATTTTTTCATGACTTTTATTAGTTATACGTTTAGTTTTATTTCTTTAAAAAAACAGGAAAAAAGTTTAAAAAATGAACTAGTGTTTTTACAAGATTCTAAAGCTGATTTAAAAATTGAAATTCAAAAATTAAATGATCCTGCTTATGTGGCTAGATATGCTAAAGAGAAGTATTTATATTCTTCTAATGGAGAGTATGTAATTAAAATAGATGATAAAGTTAAGAAAGATGAAGTTTTAAGTAAAAAAAATAATACTGTTATTTATGGTATTATTGGGGGAAGTATAGTTATTGCTGTGATTTATATTGTTAAAAAGAAAAGATAATGCAAATTATCTTTTTTTAAAGTTTAAAATCATTAACAATTTCATCATTCATATTTTTACCGTCGTAATAAGTTCTTTCTTTGTATTTACTAAATTTACCAATTAAGTTAGAAGGAAATTTTCTAATCATTTCGTTATATTCTGTTACGATGTCGTTATAGTATTTTCTAAAAGCGGTTATTTCATGTTCGGTTTCGTTTAAACCAACTTCTATTTTAATTAAATTATCAACTTGTCTTAAAGATTCATTGTTGGTCATGTAATTATTAAATTCATTGATGGCATCATATAATTGGCGGTCTAATTCAAAATTAGATAATTTACGACTTCTTAATTTAACGATTAATTCTAAGACTTCTTCTTTAATATCACTGTTTGCTTTAATAAGGGTAATTGATTTATTTAATAAATCAAATCTTTTTCTTAAAACAGTATCAATATTAGCTTCGACTTCATTGATTCTAACAATTAAATTCTGATAGCGATTGTAAGTATTAGTGTACCAAACAAAGACTAGACAAGCAACAATAAAAAAGGTTAAACTTATAAAAAATATATTCATATCCTATCACCGATATAATTATAACGCATATTTAAAAAAATATCAATTGTTTAGATAAAATTCCTGACTATAATTTATTTGTTCATCGAATGAAATATAGTCGACATAGATCATTAATAGGACTTGCCAAACACCAGTTGATGGATCACTTAATATAATATGATCACGACCGGATTGTTCAATTATTCCTTTAAATTCTAAATCACGCCATTCATTGGAATCGGGAAATGTTTGATGGACACGAACTTTTTTACCTTTATTTAATCTTAAAATATTTTCAATATAAGATTGTTCGGCTGGTAAAAGCATTTGTTGAAAATTATTTTCGTTTTTAACGGGGGTTGGGAAATTATTTTTAGGAAATGTAGAATTGTTATTTGGGTAATAAGCATTATTCATAAAATCATCCTTTCGTTTAAATTATATTAAAAAAGGTTATAGTTTATGATATAATTAAGGAAAGAAAGGTTGATTATATGAAAATAAAAGTAGGGGTATCAAATAGACATGTTCATTTAAAACAAAGTGATTTAGATATTTTATTTGGTTGTTCTTTAGAAAAAGATTTTAATTTAAACCAACCAAATAATTTTGCTAGCAAAAATTATGTGACTATTAAAACGAAAAAAAATCAAATTGATAAGGTTAGGGTTTTAGGTGAAATTAGGTCTTATACACAAGTTGAAATATCTAAAACGGATGCTTATAAGTTGGGTATTAATCCACCGATTAAAAATACGGGTGATTTAGTTGGTAGTGGTAATGTAGATATTATTGGTCCGATTGGTCAAATAAATGTTGATGCTTGTATTATAGCTAATCGGCATATTCATATAAGTACTGAAGATAAACTAAAATACAATTTACCTGATAAAGTTAGAATAAAGATAAATGGTTCTAAAGGGGGAATTATTGATAATGTTTATTTAAAGGAAAGCCCAAATGCTTATTTTGAGTTACATTTAGATACTGATGATGCTAATGCTTTTTTAATTAAAAGTGATGATGAAGTAGATATAATAGACTAAAAATAGTCTTTTTATTTTATAAAGGAAACTTTTTATTATTTATATGATATACTTATTATGGTGATTATATGAAACAAATGATTATAGATGGTAATGAAGCTTGTAGTTACACTTCTTATATGTTTACACAAGCAGCTGGTATTTATCCTATAACACCATCGAGTCCGATGGCTGAACATTTAGATAAATGGAGTAAAGATGGGATGACTAATCTTTTTGATGAAACGGTAAAAGTGGTTGAAATGCAAAGTGAAGCTGGAGCTGCTGGTTTAGTTCATGGTTTACTTAAAGCAGGTATTTTAACTAGTACTTATACAGCTAGTCAAGGTTTATTATTAATGATTCCTAATATGTATAAAATAGCTGGGGAAATGTTACCTTGTGTTATGCATGTGGCAGCTCGTAGTTTATCGACGCATGCTTTATCTATTTTAGGTGATCATCAAGATATATATGCAACGCGAGCAACGGGATTTGCCCTTCTTTCATCATCGAGTGTTCAAGATACGGCTTATTTAAGTGCTGTGGCTCATTTAGCAAGTCTTAAAGCTAGTCTTCCTTTCTTACATTTTTTCGACGGTTTCAGAACCAGTCATGAAATAAATAAAATTAATGTTTTAGAAAAAGATGATGTTAAAAATTTAATTGATCAACAAGCTTATGAACAATTTAAAAAAAGAGCTTTAAATCCTCTTAATCCACAAACTCATGGAACTAATCAAAATGATGATATCTATTTTCAAGCAACCGAAGTAAGAAATAAATATTATAATCAATTACCTAATATTGTTAATGATTATATGGAAAAAATAAATAAAATAACTAATATGAATTATCAACCTTTTAATTATTATGGTAGTAATAATGCTAAAAAAGTAATAATAGCTATGGGGAGTGTTTGTCAAACTATTAAAGAAGTAATCGATAATGAAAAAGAATTAGGTTTAATTGAAGTTCATTTATATCGACCTTTTTCTAAAGAGTTTTTAATTAAAGTATTACCTAAAACTGTTACAACCATTGCTGTATTAGATAAAACAAAAGAAGCGGGTAGTATTGGGGAACCATTATATTTAGATATTTGTAGTTGTTTTAAGGATAATAATATTAAAATAGTAGGTGGAAGATATGGATTATCAGGTAAAAATACTACACCAGGTGATATAAAAGCTGTTTATGAAATGTTAGAAAACCCAATTAATAATTTTACTATTGGTATTACTGATGATGTAACTAATTTATCCTTAAAACCTGTTGACTTTAAAATAAAAAAAGATTATGAAATGTTAATATATGGTTATGGTTCAGATGGTATGGTAAGTGCCAGTAAATCTTTAATTAAAATGATTGGTCGTAATACAACTAATTATGTCCAAGGATATTTTCAATATGATTCTAAAAAATCAGGTGGTGTAACAAAATGTCATTTAAGATTTGATAAAAAAATAATTAATTCGACTTATTATGTTGAAAATCCTAATATTATTGTTGTTACTAAAGATAGTTATTTAGATAATTTTGATATTTTATCTTCTCTTAATGAAAATGGTCTTTTCTTATTAAATACAATAAAAAATAAGGAAGAAATAATTAATGGTTTAAGTGATGAAATTAAAAAAATTATTGTTGATAAAAAAATAAAATTTTATTATTTAGATGCTTTTAGTTTAGCTAGTAAAGTTGGGTTAGGTAATAAAATAAGTATGATTATGGAAATAGCTATTTTATACTTGACAAAAATTATTGATTTCAACCAAGCTAAACACCAATTAAAAGAAGAAATTAAAAATAAATTTGCTTTAAAAAGTCAAGATATTGTTAATTCTAATTTAGAAGCCATTGATAATTTTTTAGATTATTTAAAACAACTTGATATAACTGGTAATTTTATGGTAACTAAAAGACCTAAATATGTTGATATTTATTTAGCTGTTCGTAAAAGGGAAGGAAATACTTTGCCAGTTTCTGCTTTTTTAAATATGCCTGATGGGGCTTTTAAAGCTGGAACAAGTATTGAAGATAAAAGTTGTGTTAGTAATATTGTTCCAAAATGGTTAAGTTCTAATTGTATAAAATGTAATATGTGTTCTTTTGTATGTCCTCACGGCGTTATAAGACCATATAAATTAAGTGATGAAGAATATAATAAAGCTCCTTTATATGTTCAAGAAAAATGTATTGATAATTATATAATTGGTATTAGTGTTAAAGATTGTACAGGTTGTGGGTTATGTTTAAAAACTTGTTTAGGAAATCCTAAAGCTTTAGTTAATGCTAATCTTGTTGATGAATTACAAGAACAAAAAATATTTGATTATTTAAAAAATAACATTACTTGTAAAGAAACAAACTTATTTAATATTAAAAATAGTCAATTTAAACAACCAAAGTTTGAATTTAGTGGGGCTTGTAGTGGCTGTGGTGAAACAGCATATATTAAGCTTTTAACCCAGTTATTCGGTGATAACATGATTATAGCTAATGCTACAGGTTGTTCATCAATATACGGCGCTAGTGCCCCTAGTATGCCTTATACAGTACCTTGGGCTAGCTCTTTATTTGAAGATAATGCCGAATATGGTTATGGAATGGTTATCGCCGATAAAATTAAAAAAAATAGTATTGTTAAAATAATGACTAAATATGGTAACACCTTTAAAGAATATATTGATAATATTAATGATTACGATATAACTAAAAAGATTTTTGACACTATTGATTTTAACAAATATAAAGAATTAGAACCTTTTAAAGATTATATAGTTAAACGTAATATTTGGACAATTGGTGGTGATGGTTGGGCTTATGATATTGGTTTTGGAGGTATTGATCATGTTTTAGCAAGTGGCGATAATGTTAAAATATTAGTTTTAGATACTCAAGTTTATTCTAATACTGGGGGGCAGGCTAGTAAAGCGAGTCCGAAAGGAAGTATTGCCTTATTTGCTAGTGGTGGTAAAAAGACTAATAAAAAAGACTTAGCTAAAATGATGATGGCTTATCCTAATGTTTATGTTGCTCAGGTTAGTTTAGGAGCTAATCAAATGCAATTAATTAAAGCTTTAAAAGAAGCTAATAGTTATGATGGACCAGCTATTATAATAGCTTATGCTCCTTGTATATCGCACGGCATTAAAGGAGGCCTTATTAATAGTTTAGATATGGAAAAAGAAGCGGTTAATTGTGGTTATTTTCCTATCTTTAGATTTAATCCATTAACTAAATTTACTTTAGATAGTAAAGCTGATTTTAGTTTATATGAAACATTTTTAAATAAACAAACTAGATATAATGTCTTAAGTAAAATAAACTCTAATGCTAAAGCTTTATTAGAAGCTAATAAACAAGATGCTATTAAACGATATAAGTATTATGAACAATTGAATGATGAGCAAAACTAAATAAGTTTTGCTTTTACATTTCTTTACATATTGCTAAGTAATAATGATTGACTATTGAATATTAATTATTTATAATGGAATTGTACTGAGGTACAAAAAAGAACTATTCCGGGTAGAATAGTTCATATAAAAGAATAAAAAGGGGTTGGCTAGTGTGATACTAGCGCCAATTCGTTAATGCGAATTGGTGATATATATACTAATCTAAAAGATTGATTTTGTCAACCTTTTTTTATATTTTTAAACTATATCCTATTTTAAATACTATTTAAAGAGCTTTTTTAATGGTATTTAAAATATAATCTTGACTATTTTCATCACTGTTTTCCCATAATATTTTAAAGAAAACGCCTAAACCGGGTAATACAATATCATCTTTTTCATTTATTGAAGAAACAATTGAAGCTTTAATATCACTTAAATCACTACCTTTAAAATTTTTAATAATATGTTTTTTAATATCAATATTCATAATATTCAGTCCTTTCTAATAGTATTTTGTCTAATAATTTACAATTTATGTATTTACTTTTTTAACAATCTATTATATAATTAATATGGAGGTAATAATATGAAAATAGCACTTATAATTTTAGCTGTTGTTGTGTTGCTAGTTTTATTGTTTATTGGTACAACGTATAATAAACTAGTAAATTTTAAGAATCGTGTAAAGGATCAATGGGCACAAATTGATGTCTTATTAAAAAGAAGAACCGATTTAATTCCTAATTTAGTAGAAACTGTTAAAGGATATGCTAAACATGAAAGTGAAACTTTAGAAAATGTCATTGCTGCTCGTAATAAAGTGGTTGGTGCGAAATCTATTGATGAAGAAATTAAAGCTGATGGTGAATTATCAAAAGCTTTAGGCCGTTTAATGGCTATTTCGGAAGCTTATCCAGATTTAAAAGCTAATACTAATTTTATGAATTTACAAGAAAATTTAAAAGATACTGAAGATAAAATTCAATATGCGCGACAATTTTATAATGATTCTGTTTTAAATTATAAAAATCATTTAGAAATGTTTCCTTCTAACATTGTTGCTAAAATGTTTAATTTTAAACCCGAAGCTTTTTTCGAAGCCGATGAAGCTTCAAAAGAAGTACCAAAAGTTCAATTTTAAAAGGCTTACTAAAGTAAGTCTTTTTTGGAGGTAGCAATGAAAAAAATAATATATTTTTTAACTTTTTTATTAGTTTTAATACCAATTAATACAAAAGCCTTAGCCGGAATTGAAAATTACCGAATAGACATTACTGTTTTAGAAAATGGTGATGTAAATATAATAGAAGCTTTTAAAATGAATGGTGAATATAATGGTTTTGAACGTATTATTAATTTTAAAAGTAATTTTAGTAGTTATTATGGTGATACCTTATCATCAACAAACGATGGAACCATTTATAACGGTAAAGGTCTTATTTTAAATGAAATAAGGGGTATTGAATTTTCTGATAAAGAATTAAATTTAATAAAAGAAAACGGCGACTTATTTAAAAAGGTAAATAATGCTTCAAAAGGTGATTATGGAGTTTATATTCCTAATAAAAATAGTAATGGTGAAAACTATTTAATTTATAATAATAGTAAAATGAATAAAGACTTTTATTTAGATTACACTTTACAAAATATGGCAATATTACATAATGATATTGGTGAATTAGGACTTAACTTATTTACTGAAATGAAAGAAAGTATTCATAATTTAGAAGTTTATATTCATGTCCCTAATAATAAAACTTTATTTAGAATTTGGGCTCATGGTCCTTTAAATGGTGAAACTAAAATAATTGATATGACAACGGCTAAATTAACAATTCAAGATTTAGATGCTAATACAGCAATTGATTTTCGAATAGCCTTTGATAAAAATATTTTAACAACTAAAAAAATTAGTAATGTTTCAGTTTTAGATAAAATAATTGATATTGAAACAAAACTAGCTAATGATGCTAATATTGATAGAGATAATAAATATAAAAAATTAAAAGATTATGCTTATACGTTAGTTGAAACAGCTATTAAAACTGAAAAACGTAGTGATTATAATTTAGCTTTTGATACTGTAAATAAATTAAAAGAAGATGATCAATTAAAAGTTGACCTTAAAAATAAATTAAATACTCTTTTACCTAAAATTGAAAAAAGAGAACAAAATATAAAAATAATTAATACAGTTATAATATCTAGTTGGATAATTGGCTTATTTATTTTAATATTTCATACTTATAAAAAATATGATAAAGAATATAAATCGGATTTTAAAAATAATTATTATCGTGATTTTCCAGCTACTTATGGTCCAGCTACTTTAGGATATTTATTAAGAAAAAAAGTTAATAATGATGATTTATCAGCTTCTATTTTAAATTTAATAAATAATAAAGTTATTGACTTTAAACCAACAGATGATAAAGATTATTTGTTTACTAAATTAGATGCTAACATAGCTTTAAAAGAAGCTGATGAAAGATTACTTAAATTTCTTTTTAATGATGAACCACAAATAAAATTATCTGATTTTAAAAAGAAAGCTAAGAACGACTATAGTAGTTTTATATCTTTATATTCTAATTGGATAAATAGAGTAACCATTGATGCTGAAGCTGAAAACTTTTATGAAGTTTTTAATGGTATCAAAATGATTGGTAGCATGTATGCTATTTTAGGTATTATTTTAGGCTTTGTTTATATAAGTATTTTCCACTATTTTAGTTCAATTATAATGATTATTTTAGGTATTATTGGTCTTATTTATTTTATAACATTTATTAAAAGAACTAAAAAAGGTAATGATGACTATGTTAAATGGAATGCTTTAAAAAGATTTATGACGGATTTTGGAAATATGGATGATAAACAATTACCAGAAATAACTCTTTGGGAAAAGTATTTAGTTTATGCAGTTAGTTTAGGATGTGCTGAAAAATTAGCTAAAAGTATGAAAATAAAAATTGAAACAATGAATAGTACTGGTGATATTTTGTTTGATATTTATTATTATAATAATATTATTAATTTCAACCGGGTTTTAAATGTTTCAATTAATTCGGCTATATCAAGTGCTTATAGTGCTAAAAGTGTAGCCGAGGCTTCATCAACAAGTTCATCAGGTGGCGGTTTCGGTGGTGGATTTTCTGGTGGTGGTGGTTCATTTGGTGGCGGTGGCGGTGGCGGTCGCTTCTAAATAATTAAAAAATTTAGAGTAGTATACAATACTATTCTTTTTTTAAAAAGGAGTATCAAGATGTTTAAAGTATTAAAATGGCCTTTTGTTTTTATGATAATTCAGTTATTAATTGTTTTCTTTTATGCTTTTATTTTTATTTTACAAGGTTATAATATTAATTTATTTTATTTATTTTTAAATAAATATCAAATTTTTATTGTTTTAAC
>JAVXGE010000021.1:0-13367 GCA_036657555.1 Bacilli bacterium | reverse complement strand
TAATACCCACCAAAAGGGGGATTATTATGCAGGAATATATAAACTTTTTAAAACAAATTGAAGCTATTAATGATTCAACTTTTGAAAGTACTAATAAACTTAATATGTTATGGACAAAATTATATTTATATGAAAAAAAATATCGAAAAGAAATTAATAACTATTATAATGCTAATTTTTCATTTGCTTTATTTTCTTTAATTGAAGAATTAGAACATAAACCATATTATTTTTTTGAACAAAAACTTAGTTTAATAAAAGATTTTTTATCTAAAGAAGAAATAGAAAATCTTAGTAAAGTAAGACTTAATGATGAACAAATTAAATTAATTTTAGATACAATTATGTTACAAACAAGAGTTTTTTTAACTAATAAATGTCATATTAATGATATTAAAAGAGATGATTTAACTGGTAAATGTATTATGACATCTGATTATATTTGGTATCATTATCGAAAATTATTTGATACTTATCAATTAGCCGTTGAAAATATATTTACTAAAACAATTGGTCATACAATTACTATTATTAATTTTAATCATATTGATGGTCTTAAAAGTTATATTTTAGATCCAACATTTAGACAATTTTGTTTAATAAGTAAATGTAATATTAATCGTATATATCATATTAGTAATTGTAAGGTAGCACCGGGTTATTTTATGGATACCAATACGGCTCAAACCTTATTAGAAAATGGATATTTAGAGCTTTCTTTAAAAAATGCTAAACTTTATGGTGATAGTTTTGTTTTAGCGGATCAAATTTCTCAAAATAATAAAGAAAACCTTAAAACAACAATTAGTGGTGATAGTTTTGTTAAAGCTTTAACTTATGGAACAAGATTATAATGGACATTAGTCCTTTTTTTTGATAGAATTATAAGAGGTGAAGTAATATGACAAGAGAAGAAGTCGATTTAACAAAAGTAACTCCAATGATGAAACAATATTTAGATATTAAAGAAAAAAATCAAGATTTGATTTTGTTTTATCGTTTAGGTGATTTTTACGAAATGTTTTTTGAAGATGCTATTTTAGGATCACATGAATTAGAGCTTACTTTAACTGGTAAAAATGCTGGCTTAGATGAAAAAATACCGATGTGTGGAATTCCTTTTCATGCAGCTAATATTTATATTGATCGTTTAGTTGAAAAAGGTTATAAAGTAGGTATTTGTGAACAGTTAGAAGATCCAAGATTAGCTAAAGGAATTGTATCTAGAGGTATTGTTCAAATAGTTAGTAGTGGAACAGTTTTTAATAATGAATCTTTAAATGCTAGTGAGAATAATTATATTGGTAATATTATGGATTACAACCATGCTTATTGTATTAGTTATGCTGATATAACAACGGGCGATATATATGTTTGTTTATTAGACCATAATATTAGTAAGTTAGTTAGTGAGATTGTTAGTATTGGTATTAAAGAGGTAGTTGTTCATGATTCTTTAGATAAAAATATTTATTCTTTATTAAAAAATAATTTTAAAATTTCTGTTTCAATAAATAATAATATTGATGATTTAGACCAATATAGTTATATATATGAAGATATTGGTGATATAAGATTAAGTCAAACAATTAAACATTTATTAACTTATATTAATAAAACCCAATTGCGTGATTTAACTCATTTAATGAAGGCTATTGTTAAAGAAAATAAAAATTATTTAAAAATGGATATTCATACAAAAAGAAATTTAGAATTAACAGAAACTTTACGTTTAAAGCAACGTAATCATTCTTTAATTTGGTTATTAGATAAAACTAAAACAGCTATGGGTAGTCGTATGCTTAAAAATTTTATTGAGAATCCTTTAGTTAATAAAAAAGAAATAGAGCGACGTTATGATTGTGTTGAAACATTATTAGAACAATTTATTTTGACAAGTGATTTACAAAAATATTTATTAGAAGTATATGATTTAGAACGATTATCGGGTCGCATCGCCTTTGGAAGTGCGAATGGGCGGGATTTACTACAATTAAAAACTTCTTTAAAGGTATTACCTAATTTAAAAAATATTTTAAAAGAACTTAATTTTGGTAAAGATATTGATTCTTTAGATCATTTGTATACTTTATTAGATAATAGTCTTTATGACAATCCACCATTATCAATTAAAGAAGGTTATTTAATTAAAACAGGTTTTAATAGTGAACTTGATGAATTAAAGAGTTTACGTAAAGGTGGTAAGGATTTTATTGCTCAATTTGAAATTGCTGAAAAAGAAAAAACGGGTATTAAAAATTTAAAAGTTGGATATAATCGTATTTTTGGTTATTATATTGAAATTTCAAGAGGAAATACAAGTTTAGTTAAAGATGAATTTGGTTATGAAAGAAAACAAACTTTAGCTAATTGTGAAAGATATATTAGTCCTATTTTAAAAGAAAAGGAAGCTTTAATTTTAAATGCTGAAGAAAAGAATATCAATTATTTACAAATATTAGGGAAGAAGTTAAAAAGTATATTCCTAAATTACAAAGTGTTTCTAAGGTTATTAGTGAAGTTGATGTTTTACAAGCGTTTGCAGTGGTGGCTGAGACTAATAATTATGTTAGACCAGTTATTAGTGAAACAAGGTGTCTTAAAATGTTGGATAATCGTCATCCGGTTGTAGAACAAGTTTTAGATAATGCTGTTTTTGTTAGTAATGATATTATTATGGATGATAAGACTAATATATTATTAATAACGGGGCCTAATATGGCTGGTAAATCAACTTATATGCGGCAATTGGCGATTAGTGTTATAATGGCTCAAATTGGATGTTTTGTTCCGTGCAGTAGTGCTGTAATGCCTATTTTTGATGCAATTTATACAAGAATTGGAGCTAGTGATGATTTAGTTAGTGGGGAATCAACTTTTATGGTTGAGATGACCGAAGCTAATAATGCCATTAGTAATGCTACTAATAATTCTCTAGTTTTATTTGATGAACTAGGCAGAGGAACGGCAACTTTTGATGGCATGGCTTTAGCACAAGCAATATTAGAATATATTCATGATGTGGTTAAATGTAAAACTTTATTTTCAACACATTATCATGAATTAACAGATTTAGAAAATAATTTAGTTAATTTAAAAAATATTCATGTTTCGGCTTATGAAGAAGACGGTAATATAACATTTTTACATAAAATAAAAGATGGTAGTGTTGATAAAAGTTATGGTATACATGTAGCTAAATTAGCTAAATTACCAGATAGTTTAATAAAACGTGCTAAAGAAATATTAAATGTTTATGAAAATAAAGAATTTAAAAGAGATATTATTATTCAACAAGCTTTACCTTTAGAAGAATCAATTGTTGAAGATTCTTTAGTTATAAAATCATTAAAAGAAGTCAATCCTTTAGAATTGACACCAATTGATGCTATGAATTTTTTATATGATTTAAAGCAAAAAATTGATAAATAATTTGTTCTAATTTAGATAAACATTATAAAAACAATTAATGTATGATATAATTAATAATAGAAATGAGGTTACAAAATGGATCAATTAAATAGAAGTAGTTTACGTAAAATTATTATGACGATTTTATATCAAACGATTATTTATGATAAAAATAGTATAAAATATGATTTAAATGATGTTATTAATGAAAATTTAGAAATAGATAATGAATTTGTTAAAGAAATTGTTTATGGTGTTACAACGTATATACCAGAAATAGATAAAATTGCTAATGAAAACTTAGCTAATTGGACGATTGATCGTTTAGGTAATACTGATATTGCTATTTTAAGAATGGGTATTTATGAGCTTTTATATACGGATACACCAGAGGTTGTTTGTATTAATGAAGCTGTTATTTTAGCTAAATTATATAGTGATGATGATGTATGCAAGATGATTAATGCTGTTTTGGACAAAGTATATCATAACAAGGTGGATCATGCCTAATAAGTATTTAACGGTTAGTGTTATAAACCGTTATTTAAAGCACAAACTAGATAGTGATGATAATTTACAACATGTTTTTTTAAAAGGAGAAATTTCTAATTTTAAAGCCCATGGAACTGGACATTTATATTTTTCAATAAAAGATGAAGTTAGTAAAATAAATGCTATTATGTTTTCAACAAGTGCTAAAAAATTACTTTTTACACCTAATGATGGTACAAAAGTTTTAATATGTGGTCATATTAGTGTTTATGAAGCAACAGGTAATTATCAAATATATGTTGATGAAATGTTAGAAGATGGTGTTGGTAATTTATATATTGCTTTTGAAAAATTAAAAAAACAATTAGCTCTTGAAGGTTTATTTAATGTTGAACATAAAAAAGAAATACCTAAGTATCCTTCAAAAATAGGTGTTATAACAGCTAATACGGGAGCGGCCATTAAAGATATTATTTCGACAATTAAAAGAAGATATCCCATTGCACAAATTATTTTATTTCCTAGTTTAGTTCAAGGTGATAATGCTAAAGATGATATTGTTAAAAATATAAGTTTAGCTGTTAATTATGAAATTGATGTTTTAATTGTTGGTCGTGGTGGTGGTTCAATTGAAGATTTGTGGCCATTTAACGAGGAAGTTGTTGCTCGAGCAATATATAATTGTCCGATTCCCATTATAAGTGCTGTTGGTCATGAGGTTGATTATACTATTGCTGATTTTGTAGCTGATTTAAGAGCACCAACGCCAACGGCAGCTGCGGAATTAGCTGTTCCTAATTTAGTTGATTTAAAACTAAATATTAAACAATTAAAAATTAGATTAAATGAAAATATTATTAAAAAAATTAATTTTAAAAAATTATTATTAGATGGCTTTAAAAATACTTATATTGTTAAAAATCCAATTATTTTATATGAAAATAAAAAACAAAAATTAGATATTATACTTGATAAATTAAATACTTATATGCTTTTAAAAGTTGATAATCATAAAAAAGTTTTATTTAATATTATTGATAAGTTAGAACTTTTAAATCCTTTAAGTATTTTAAAACGTGGTTTTAGTTTAACTTATAAAAATGATGAAGTTATTAAAAGTGTTAAAAAAATTAAAATTAATGATGATTTAAAAATTAAATTAAATGATGGTGAAATTAAAGTTAATGTGAAGGAGATATTATGAAATTTGAAGAAAAAATGATTAAATTAGAAGATATTATTACACAATTAGAAAATAATAATGATTCTTTAGAAGATTCTATAAAAAAATATACTGAAGCTATGAATTTAATTAAAGAATGTGATGAACAATTAAAAGGTTTTGAAGAAAATGTTAATAAGTTAGTTAATGAAAATGGTGTTTTAGAAGATTTAGAAGTGGAATAAGAAATTTTAAATAAATTTCTTTTTTTGATCCATAATAATATTATAGTCTGTACAAAATAAAAAAAGGAGATGTTTTATATGTTTTTAAAGAAAACATTTCTTGGTCTTTTTCTAACATTTTTAATTTTACCTATTTGTGTTAATGCTTATTCAGATTATATTATAGCCGGTGGAACTAATATTGGGATACAATTAAATGCTAAAGGTGTTATGGTTGTTGGATTTTACAAGGTTGATGATAGTTATATTGCCAGACAAGCTGGGTTAGAAGTTGGTGACTTAATTACAACTATTAATAATGAAAAAGTTACTTCAATTAATGATTTAATTGATAAGATTAATGTTAGTTATGGTGATGTTAAGATTGGGTATATGCGTAGTGATATGACAAAATATGTTAATCTTAAATTAGTTAAGGATGAAAACAATCATTATAAGACAGGTATTTATGTTAAAGATAGTGTTACAGGTCTTGGAACTTTAACTTATATTGATCCTAAAACAAAAATTTTTGGAGCTTTAGGTCATGAAATAATTGATCGAGCTACGGGAAAAGTTTTAGAAATTGGTAGTGGTAATATTTATTCTTCAACAGTTACCAATATTGAGCCTAGTTCTAATGGTAAACCAGGTGAAAAGAATGCACAAATAAACACGGATGATGTTAATGGTAAAATAAATGAGAATACAATTAAGGGTATTTTTGGTGATTATACTAATAAATTTGATAATATGAAATTATATAAAGTAGCTAAACCTAATGATATTAAAAAAGGTAAAGCTAAAATAATGACAGTTTTAGATAAAACACAAGTTATTGAATATGATATAAATATTATTAAAATAAGTCATAATCAAGCAACAAAAAATCTTTTATTTGAAATAACGGATAAAAGATTATTAGCTAAAACTAACGGTATTGTTCAAGGTATGAGTGGTTCACCAATAATTCAAGGTGAATATATAATTGGGGCAGTAACGCATGTTGTTGTTGATAACCCACACAAAGGATATGGGATTTTTATTACAAATATGTTAGAAGAAGGAGAAAATTAAAAGGGACATTTGTCCTTTTTATATTGTATATTAAATAAAAAAATGTTATGATATTTAGAAGTAAGGGGAATGATTTATATGGTGCGTTTTGAATGTAAATTAAACGTTGATGATTTAATTATTGAATATATGATGTTCAAAATTGAAAATGGTTACATTCCGGGTTTTTTAACTTCTGAGTTTATGGAATTCTTATCTTTTTTTGAAAGTAAAATGTCTGTTATAGATGTTATTTATGACAAAAAAAAATTATTCGATAGATTTTTTGAAAGAAAAAAAGAAAATAGTATTTTTAAAATGTTAAGTATACCTAACGAGTTGAAAAAGAAAGAAATATTTACTAAAAAAACTAGTATAGATGATGATTTTATAACAATTAATAATCATTTTGGAGCTTTTGATAGTAGCATAATTAATACTTATTTTATGGAAAAAGATGAAGTTAATAAAATAAGAAAAGTTATTAGTGAATTTTTAATTAATCAAGAAAAAAGAACAATTGATATGTCTTTTGTTCCTAATCAAGATAAATTAAAAACTTCAAAATATGTAACAGCTAAAATTGTTGATAAGATATGGAATGGTTATGTAAAAGAAGAAATAGATAATCGAAGATGGCCAAAACAATGTACTGATATTGAAAAGTATTTATTGCAAATGGATTTATCAAAAATTATTGGTTTAAAACCTCTTAAAAAAGAATTATTTCAATTTTATAGTGTTATTTTAAAAAGAATAGCTTTTTTATATCAAGAAGATGATAATTTAGTAATCTCTGGATATGCTGGTACATATTTACCATTTGCTAATTATAAACTTTTAATAAATAGTTATGAAAAATTATTTGAACTGGCATATAATCGTTATCATGGTTTACTTATTTTTGATTTCAATAAATTATTAGATGTTCCAAAACCAGAAATATCTATTTTTGATGATTTTGATAAATATACAGAAGTAGAAAATATTGTTAAAGAAGATAAAAAAATTAAAAGATTAATAAAAAAAATGGATGAAAGTATTATTAATTAAGAAAAAAACAGTCTAAAATATTTTAGATTGTTTTTTAAATTAATATTAAACTTGCAGCTACAGAAGCAACCATGATTAATAAAAAAATGATAGCAATAGCTTTTTGTACTTTTGGATTCATAATTCACCTCTATCTCAATTATAATACATTTTTCATTTTTTTGGAATATAATTTTGATTATTTAATATTCTTTATTAGAGGTGCTTATGAAAAAAATAGTGGACAAACTAAAAAATAAAGTAACAATTGACAAAAAACTTCTTGTTTTCTTAATTGTTTTAGGATTAATTGGTGTTTTAGTAGGTTCTGTTTTTGTAACTATTTTAAATAATAGCGATAAAGTGTTAATTAGTGATTATTTAAATAATTTTTTAAATAATATTGAAAGTGGTCAATTAGATTATTTATTAGCTTTAAAAAATAATTTATTTAATATTATTTTATTTGTATCAATTATTTGGTTATTAGGAATATCAGTAATTGGGTTACCAATTATGATAATGATGTATTTTACTTTTTCTTTTATAATGGGTTTTAGTATTGGTAGTATTATTTTAGCTTTTAAATTAAAAGGTTTATTGTTTGCTTTAATTTATATATTTCCTAGTGGGGTTATTAGTTTAATTATTTTAATTTTATTAATGATTTATGCTATGAGCTTTTCTTTTAAATTAATATATACAATTTTTAAGAAAAAGACTATTGATTTTAAATATATGATGAATAAATATTTAATTGTTTTAGGAATTGTTCTTATTGTTATGATAATTACTTCCTTATATGATACATATATAATGCCTAATATTGTTAAGAGTATTATTTCTTTTATAAGGTAGTTGTGTTATAATTAATTAGGTGAAGCGAAGATGAAAAAAGTTGTAATAGGTATGTCTGGTGGGGTTGATAGTAGTGTTGCTGCTATAATTTTAAAAAAACAAGGCTATGAAGTTATTGGCCTTTTTATGCGTAATTGGGATGCTTTAGTGAATAATGATACTTTAGGTAATCCTACTTTAGAAAATAATATTTGTCCACAAGAACAAGATTATAATGATGCTTTAGCTGTATGTGAAAAAATTGATATACCATTACATCGTGTTGATTTTGTTAAGGAATATTGGGATTATGTTTTTACTTATTTTTTAAAGGAGTTAGAATGTGGAAGGACACCTAATCCGGATATTATGTGTAATAAATATATTAAATTTGATATGTTCAGTAAAGAAGCTATGAAATTAGGGGCTGATTATATAGCTACTGGTCATTATGCACAAATAAAAGATGGCAAATTATTAAGAGGTGTTGATACTAATAAAGATCAAACTTATTTTTTAAGTCAATTATCAAAAGAACAATTAGCTAATGTTTTATTTCCAATTGGTAATTTAGAAAAACCGATAGTAAGAAAAATTGCTTTAGAGTATGATTTAATAACGGCTAAGAAAAAAGATTCGACGGGAATATGTTTTATTGGAGAACGTAATTTTAAACATTTTTTAGAAAATTATTTACCTAATAATCCTGGTCAGATTGTTAATATTGAAAACAATAAGATAATTGGTCAACATATTGGTTTAATGTATTATACAATTGGTCAAAGAAGGGGCTTAAATATGGGTGGTAATACACAACGATTATTTGTTGTTGGTAAGGATTTAAATAAAAATATTTTATATGTAGCAATTGGTGATAATGAGTATTTATATAGTGATGCTTGTATTGTAAGTGATGTTAATTGGATTAGTGATAATAAACCAATTAAATGTAGTGCGAAATTTAGATATAGACAAGCTGATAATGATGTTGTTTTAGAATATATTGATGCGACTCATATATTAGTTAAATATCAACAAAAAGTAAAGGCTGTTACACCGGGTCAAGCATGTGTGTTTTATTTAGGTGAAGAATGTTTAGGTGGAGGAATCATTGAAGAAGTAAGAAAAAATAATCTTAAATTGTGGTATCTTTAAAGAGTAATAATTTTTATAATATACTTTTACTTTACACTTGACAATTGACAAAAACGTGATAAAATGATATTAGGAGGTTTTAAATATGAACAGATTAAGCTCTTTATTAAGAGAAGTTGGCATTTCAAAAGTTAAATTAGCTAAATTTTTAGGTGTATCTAGGCAGATGATTTATAACTATTTAGAACTAGATAGTATTGATAAATGGCCTAAAAATAAAAAAGTATTACTTTTAAATTTATTAGGAATTAAATCTAGTGAAGATTTAATTAAAATTAAGGTAACAACGGATTATATTTATGAAGTTGATGCTAGATTAAATAGTTTAGCTATAAAAGCTAATAAAAATAGTAGTGATATTTTTTATGAAGGTTTAGGTAAAAAACAAAAAACTCTTTTACAAGATGTTTTAGAATTATTAAAAGAACGTTTAGAAGATGATAAAGATGATGAAGGATATAATATTATATTATATTTATATCATTTTTTACAATCAATTGAATCTTCTAAGGAATTGAAATATATATTAGGCTATGTTTCGAAAGCAACGGGTTTTACGCAACCTTCAGAGTTTGTTTTTGATAAAGATGAACAATTTATTTTTGAAAGTATTTTATTTTCGGCTTTTTCATTATATGAAGGTGGGGGAGCTTCTAAGAGTAAATTAGCTTCTTCTCATGAACGATTTGTTGCTCAAATTGAACATAAAATTGAAGAAAAAATGAGTCGTACTTTAGAGTTAAATACAATTAAAGTTCAAGCTTTAAAAGAATTAGGCTATACGACTATTACTGAGCAAAATGCGGCTGAAATATTTGAAAAAATAGCTGAGATTCAATCAAGAAAAGTTACTAATTAATAAAAACGACATTATTTGCCGTTTTATTTTTGGTTTATTTTTTCATATATATTTTTTAAAGTTTGTTCATATTTACTTGTATCTTTTGGATAATAGTATTTATGATCTTTTATTTTATCTGGTAAATATTGTTGTTTAACAAAACTATTGGGGTAATTATGAGGGTATAAATAATCTAAAGAGTTTGTTTTAATATGATTAGGAACATTACCAGAATTACCACTTCTAATGTCATTTAAAGCTTTATCAATGGCTATTAAAGCTGAATTAGATTTAGGTGATAAAGCTAATTCAATAATAGTTGTAGCTAAAGGTATTCTTGCTTCAGGCAAACCTAAACGTTCACAAGCATTAATACAGGCATCTACTTTAGGTCCCATGGTTGGATTAGCTAAGCCGATATCTTCATAAGCAATAACACTCATACGACGATATATACTGTCTAAATCTTCTTCTTCAATTAAACGGGCTAAATAATATATGGCGGCATTAACATCAGATCCTCGAATAGATTTTTGAAAAGCACTTAAAACATCATAATGAGCATCATCATTTTTATCAGAAAAAAAGACTGGTTTACTATTTATATTTTTAATATCATCAATTGTTACAGTATGGTTGGCCATATAATAAGTCATTTCTAAAATATTATAAGCATATCTTAAATCACCACCTGATAGTTTAACAATATATTTAATGGCTTGATTATCAATTTTAATATCTTTTAAAAAGGGTGTTTTACAAGCTTTTTTAAGACATTTTTCAATATCTAATTCATTTAATTCATGTAGTTCGAAAATTTGACAACGACTTCTAATGGCTGGGTTAATTTTATGATAAGGATTAGAAGTTGTTAAGCCAATAAGAGTAATTAAACCATTTTCTAAATAAGGAAGTAATAAATCTTGTTTATCTTTATTTAAACGATGAATTTCATCCATAATAATAATTAAACCATTATTTATTTTAGCTTCATTAATAGCATCGTCAAAATCTTTTTTATTGTTTATTACAGCATTAAGCATTAAATATTTCATTTGTAATTCATTAATTAAACAAGTAGCTATTGTTGTTTTACCAATGCCGGGTTTACCGTATAAAATAATTGAAAATAAATGTTTATTTTTAACTAAATTTGTTAGGACTTTATCTTTACCAATTAAATGATTTTGACCAACAACATCATTTAATTTTAAAGGGCGTAAACTTATTGCTAAAGGTTCCATTTCCATCACCTTTTATATTTTATCAAATAATCATTAAAAATGATAGTGTTATGGTGTATAATGTTATAGGTGATAACGATGGATGAATTTAAAAATAAGGTTAAAGAATTTCAAACTTATTTATTAATAGATAAAAAATATAGTAATGAAACTATTAATTCTTATACTAATGATTTAAATAAATATGGTTTGTTTTTAAATAAAAAAAAGTATGTTTTGAAAGATATGAAACGAAAAGATATTATGGAATATGTTATGTGTTTAAAAAAAAATAATCTACAAGCTAGTTCTATTAATCATAACATTTCTGTTTTAAAAAGTTTTTACAAATTTTTATTTCTTGATGAACACTTTAGTACTGATTTAATGGATTTAGTGGAAGTGCCTAAGTTAAGAAAAACTTTACCAACTGTTTTATCATATGATGAAATAAATAGTTTATTAGATATTGCTTTGATTGATAATTATAGTTATCGAAATAAGGCTATGTTAGAATTAATGTATGCAACGGGTTTAAGAGTAAGTGAATTAGTTAATTTAAAGATAAATGATATTGATTTTGATATGGCTTTAGTAAGAACAATGGGAAAAGGTAGTAAGGAAAGAATTATTCCAATAGGTGATTATGCTATTTTTTTTGTTAAAAAATATTTAGAAGATTATCGTTTTCTATTTTTGAAGGGTGAAAATATCGATTATTTATTTTTAAACAATCATGGCAAAAAATTAACAAGACAAGGTTTTTATAAAATAATTAAGCAATTAGCTAGTTGTAAAAATATTAAAACAGAATTTTCACCACATACATTAAGACATTCTTTTGCGACTCATTTATTAGATCGTGGTGCGGATATTGTTAGTATTAAAGAAATGCTTGGTCATAGTTCTTTAAAAACAACTCAAATATATACACATATATCTAATCAAAAAATTAAAGAGGATTATGATAAATTTCATCCCCACAGTTGAAAAGAGGTATTTATGAAAAAGATTATTATATTATTAAGTTTTTTCTTATGTTTAGGTTCTGTTAATGCTTTTGATTTAAAAAGTAAAAATGCTATTTTATATAATTTAGACAACAATACAGTTCTTTATGAGTTACAACCTGATCAAGAAATATATATTGCTAGTTTAACTAAAATAATGACTAGTATTGTTGCTATTGAGCAAATTAATGATTTAAATAATAAAATAGTTATTAAAGATGTTATGTTGGATGGTTTAATTGAACAAGATGCATCAATGGCTGGTTTTGAAGTTGGTGATGTTGTTTCTTATAAAGATTTATTATATGCTTTATTATTGCCTTCTGGGGCAGATGCGGCTTATAGTTTAGCTTATAGTTTAGTTGGTAGTGAAAAAGAATTTGTTAAATTAATGAATGATAAAGCTCAACAATTAGGTCTTAAAAATACGCATTATGTTAATATAACAGGGTTAGATATTGATAATCATTATTCGACGGTAAGGGATATATCTATTCTTTTAAAATATGCTTTAACTAACGAAACATTTAAAAAAATATATACAACTACTTATTATACGACAAGTAATGGGTTGAATTTGAAAAGTAGTTTGCAGTATTATTTTGATAAGTTTGATATTGAAGCCGATTATATAATTGGTTCGAAAACGGGGTCTACAGATGAAGCAGGTTATTGTTTATCAAGTATTGCTAATTATAATAATATTAATTATTTACTTATTACAGCTGGGGCAGATTATGAAGAAAAATTACCTAATCATATTATTGATAGTAAACAAATTTATGAATATTATTTTGGGCATTATGACAATATTAATATTGTCAATAATAAGCAAATAATAACTACTATTAAAACTAAAAATAGTAAAGAAAAAGAATATAATATTATTGCTCCTAAAACAATTACTTATTATTTAAATAAAGA
>JAVXGE010000020.1:0-13439 GCA_036657555.1 Bacilli bacterium | reverse complement strand
ATAACAAAATATAATTTTTTGATTAAAAAAGGTCAAACGGTTATGATTAAATTAAATAATACTTTAAGTTTAGATATTATTTATGAGGATAAAGATATTATTGTTGTTAATAAACCTTATGGATTGTTATCAATTTCTACTAATAATGAAAATGATGAAACAATGTATCGTAAGGTAAGTGATTATATTAAAAAAGATGATCCACATAATAAAATATTTGTGATTCATCGTTTAGATAAAGAAACATCAGGTTTAATTATGTTTGCTAAAAATGCTAAAATAAAAGAACTTTTACAGGCTAGTTGGAATGAATTAGTTATTAAAAGAACTTATTTAGCTATTGTGGAAGGTAAATTAGAAAGTGGAACAATTAAAAGTTATTTAAAAGAAAATAAGGCTTTAATGGTTTATTCTACTAATAATACTAGTGAAGGTAAATTAGCTATTACTAATTATAAAATGCTTAAACAAAGTACTAATTATACTTGGTTAGAAGTTGAAATAGAAACAGGAAGAAAAAATCAAATAAGAGTTCATATGAGTGATTTAGGTCATCCGATTGTTGGTGATATGAAATATGGATCTAAAACTAATCCTTATAATCGTTTATGTTTACATGCTTATAGTTTAATTATAACTAATCCTTATACTAAAAAGCCGATGAAATTTATAGCTAAACCAATTGATATATTTAGATAATTTAGTTGTACTAATGTTTTAAATATTAATACTATTTTATATGGTGAAAAAAAGGTGAAATGATGAAGAAATTTGTTAAAAAAATAATAAATAAAGTATCAACTATTGATTTAGATACCGTTAATAAATATGAACTAGAAAGAAAGTTTAATGATATTACGCATATAACTATTCTTAAAAAGTTATATAAAAGTATTAATACTTATTTATTTTTAAATAATAAACAAATACCTATTGGAATCTTTTTTCCTAAGGAAGAAACTAATAAAGTAATTCTTTATTTTCACGGTGGGGGTTTTATAAGTGGTAATATTAGCAATTATAATAAGGTATGTTCTAAATTAGCTGTTAATACAAAGACAATTGTTGTATCAATTGATTATCCTTTAGCTCCTGAACATCCTTATCCTGAAGCTGTTAATATGTGTTATGATGTTGTTAAATATTTTATAACTAAGAAGAATATTTTAGACGTTAAAGCTAAAAATATAATTCTTATGGGTGATAGTGCTGGAGGTAATATTGCGGCTGTTATTTCTTTAATGGCTCGTGATAAAAAAGAATTTAAAATTAAAAAACAAATTTTGATTTATCCTTTAATTTATCATGATCATAGTAGTACTTCACGGTTTGATTCGGTTATTACAAATGGGGCTGATTGGCTTTTAACATGTAAAAGAATTAATGATTATATGGAGTTATATGTTAATGGTCAGGATGTTAAAAATCCTTATATAACACCATTAAATGCTAAAAGTTTAAAGCATCAGCCTAAGACTTTAATTATAACAGCTCAATATGACCCTTTACGTGATGAAGGTGAAGAATATGGCCAACGTTTAAAACTGTTTAATAATAAAGTTATTATTAAAAGAATAGAGGATACCATTCATGGTTTTTTTAGTTTTCCGATTGCTCAAAAAGAAGTTATAGAATGTTATAAATGGTTTAATTACTTTATAAATGGAGATGATATAGATGAGTAAACGTTGGTTTAAATTAGATAATGCTGCTAAAATATTTCCCCCAACAAGTAATAAAAAAGATCCTAAAGTTTTTCGGTTTGTGTGTACTTTAAAAGAAAATATTGATTGTACTATTTTACAAAGAGCCACGATTGAAGCTTTAGATCTTTTCCCTAGTTTTAGATCAGTTTTAAAACATGGTATGTTTTGGTATTATTTAGAAATGACCAATAATAATCCTAAAGTTAAAGAAGAAAATAAACCACTTTGTTTCCCTATTTATACTAAAAATAAAAAAAGGTTATTGTTTAGAGTTAGTTATTTTAAAAAAAGAATTAATTTAGAAGTTTATCATGCTTTAAGTGATGGAGTGGGAGCTTTAGAATTTTTAAAAACGATTGTTTATTTATATTTATGCCAAAAGTATCAATTAGATAAGGATTTGACATTGTTAGAAAATGCTGCTTCTTTAAGTGAAAAAAGTGATGATAGTTTTAATAAATATTATAAATTTCAAACTTTTAAAAAGAAAAAAACTAAAAGTGCTTATCGTGTTAAAGGAATAAAACTAGCTGATTATCGGCTTCAAGTTTTGACGGGTTATATGAAGACTAAAGATATGTTAACTTTAGCTCATAAATATGATACCACTTTAACAGGTTTAATATTAGCCGTTTTTATTTATGCTTTTAGAAAGAATATGACTTTAAAAGAACAAAAAAAACCACTTTGTATTGATATGCCAGTTAATCTAAGAAAATATTTTGCTTCATCTACAAGTAGGAATTTTTTTAGTGTTTTAAAACTTGATTATCATTTAGAAAGTAATGATTTTGAAACGATGATTAAATTTGTTAAAACTTATTTAGAAGAAGAAATTAATGAAAATAATTTATTTATTAGAATGAATTCTTTTGCTACTTTAGAACATAATTTGGTTATAAGAGTATTTCCATTATTTATTAAAAATGCTATTTTAAAGTTTTCAAATTTTATTAGTAAAAGACATATTACATCTTCAGTATCTAATTTAGGTGTTATTAAAGTTCCTAAGGTTATTGAAGATTATGTTGAAAATTTTGAAGCTTTTGTTAGTACTAACAAATTACAAGTTTGTATTTGTTCTTATTTAGATACTTTAACTATTTCTTTTACATCGATTTTTGTTGATACGGATATTATTAAAGATTTTTACCGTAAATTAAGTGAATTAGGTATTGATATTGTTATTAATGCTAGTAGAGGTGATATATGAGAGTTTGTGACAAATGTAAAGTACAAGTAAAGACTATTTTTGATAAATGTCCACTTTGCCAGAATAATTTAAAAGGAGAAATTGAAGAAGAAAGTTATCCTTTTATTCCAACCATCTTTAAAAAATATTTTACTTTCTTTAAAATTTTGTTATTTACTAGTATTGTTATATGTTTGATTTGTATTGGTTTAGATATTGTTTTAAAATTAAAATTTCATTTTAGCATATATGTTGTAGGCGGTTTTAGCTGTTTATTACTTGTTTTAAAAATAGCTTTAAGTAAAAGAGAAAATGTTTGTAAATCAATTTTATGGCAAGTTGTTATCATAAGTATTTTAGCTTTTTTATGGGATTATTTTAATGGTTTTTTAGGTTGGTCTGTTACATATGTCATTCCTATTTTATGTGCTATTGGTAGTGTAAATATGGTTATTTTAGGGGTTATTTTAAAAAACTATTTTGATGAATATTTAATTTATTTTATTAATATTGCTTTGGTTGGTTTAGTTCCAATTATTTTCATATTAACGGGTATTGTTACTAATAATATTGCTTCGGTTATTTGTATTATTTTAAATTTAATTTCTTTTTTATCAATGATTATTTTTAGATGGGATATTTTAAAAAGTGAATTAGAAAGAAGATTACATATTTAATTTACAATTATTAGTTATTTTGTTATAATGTAAGGAGGTGATTATATGATATATTTAGATTATTCAGCAACGACGCCAGTTAACAAAGAAGTATTAAAAACTTTTGATGCGGTGACTTTAGATTACATTGGCAATCCTAATTCTTTACATAAACTAGGAACTTATGCTAATAATATAATAAAAAGTTCGACCAAACAAATAGCTGATTTGTTAAATATTAAAGAAGAAGAAATTATTTATACATCAGGTTCTTCAGAAGCTAATAATTTAGCTCTTAAAGGAACTATTTTAAAATATCAAAATAGGGGTAAACATATTATTACAACTAATTTTGAACATTCTTCAATTTATGGTCCTTTAAATTATTTACAAAAATTAGGATTTGAAGTTGATTTTGTTAAAACAGATAAAGATGGAATTGTTGATTTAGATAATTTAAAATCTTTATTAAGAGATGATACTATTTTAGTAAGTGTTGGTATGGTTAATAGTGAAATAGGTATTTTACAACCAGTTAATGAAATTGGTTTATTATTAAAAGAATATCCTAAGTGTTTTTATCATGTTGATATGACGCAAGGATTAGGTAAAGTTCGGTTGGATCTAACTAATATTGATATGGCTAGTTTTTCAGCTCATAAAATATATGGTATTAAAGGAATAGGTTTTTTATATAAAAAAGCTTCAATTGTGATTGAACCTTTAATTCATGGTGGGAAATCAACAACTATTTATCGAAGTGGGACACCAACAACTGGTTTAATAGTTTCTTTAGCTAAAGCAATGCGTTTAGCTTTAGAAGATTTAGATGGTAAGTATGAAAAGGTTAGTCTTTTAAAAAATTATTTAATTGAACAAATAAAACCTTTAGATGGTGTTTATATAAATAGTAATACATATTGTATTCCACATATTGTTAATTTGAGTGTAATTGGCGTTAAACCAGAAACAATGCTACATGCTTTAGAAAATGATGATATATATATATCTACACAAACTGCTTGTGCCGGATCAGCTAGTGTATCTTCTTCAGTTTTAGCTTTAACTAATGATCATGATAAAGCTAGTTCAAGTATTAGAATTAGTTTATCTTCACTAACAACTAAAGAAGAAATTGATTATTTTGTTAAGTCATTTAAAAAATGTTGTGAAAGTTTGAGGAAATAATATGCGTAAAGATAAAAATAATTATTATTTAGATATAGCGGAAGTAACTTTAGAACGTGGTACTTGTTTAAGAAGATTATTTGGAGCTATTATTGTTAAAAATGATGAAATTGTATCAAGTGGCTATGTAGGGGCACCACGAGGTCGTAAAAATTGTTGTGATTTAAATTATTGCATGCGAGAAAAATTAAATATTCCTCGTGGGGAACGTTATGAAATGTGTCGCAGTGTTCATGCTGAACAAAATGCTATTATTTCTGCGGCTCGTAAAGATATGATTGGGGCAACTTTATATTTAGTTGGTAAAGAAGTGGCTACTAATGAATATGTTAAAGATGCTATGCCTTGCATGTTTTGTAAAAGGTTTATTATTAATGCTGGTATTGATAAGGTTATTATAAGAGATAATGAATCTGATTATCGAACTATTTTAGTTAATGATTTTGTTGTTTCAGATGATAGTTTAAAAGGAGATTTTGGGTATTAATGCAGTTAATTAGAATAAGTGCTATTTGGTGCCCAGCTTGTTTAATAATGCGTCCACGAGTTGATAAGTTAAAAGAAATATTTCCTAGTATTGAACATATAGAATATGATTATGATTTTGACGATGAAGTTAAAAATTATAATGTTGGTTCTAAATTACCGGTTTTTATTTTGATGGATGGGTCTTGTGAAATTACTAGAATAATTGGTGAAAAAAGTATTTTAGAGCTTGAAACCATTTTGAAAGGTTGTATTTAAATGAAAAAATTGGGTTTTATTTGTTTTTTATTTTTATTGTTAATATCAAATGTTTCAGCTAAGGAAAAAGTTGATATTCATTTATTTTATTCCGATTTATGTAGTACTTGTGCAGAAGAAGAAGAATTTTTAAATAATTATATTAAAGATAAGGATTATATTAATATAATTAAATATGAAGTTACAAAAGATAGTTCTAATGCGAAGTTATTAAATGATGTAAGAACTTCTTTAAAAAATAAAGAATTAACGACTCCTTATACGGTTATTGGAACAATGGGTATTACTGGTTTTAATGATACAGTTAAAAAACAAATGATAGCAGCTATTGATAAATATCATAAAGAAGAATATATCGATATTGTAACAATTGTTAAAGATAAATTAGATATTCCTTATGAAATTGATTATCCTGATCAAGATTTTGAAGTTCCTATATTAGGAAAAATTAATCCTAAAACGGTATCATTACCAATAATAGCTATTGTTGTTGGTTTTATTGATGGGTTTAATCCATGTGCGATGTGGATTTTATTGTTTTTAATATCGATGTTATTTAATATGAAAAATAAACGAAAAATGTGGATTTTAGGACTTACTTTTTTAGTAACATCAGCCTTTGTTTATTTAGCTTTTATGTTAGCTTGGTTAAATGTTGCTATTACTTTAAGTAATATTGGTTTTGTTAGATTAATTATTGCTTTAATAGCTTTTATTGGAGGTATTATTAATTTAAGTAGTTATTTTAAAGAACGTAAAAAAGATAATGGTTGTGAAATTATCGATGATAAAAAAAGAAAATCAATGTTTACTAAAATTAAAAAGATTATTAAAAGTGTTGATGATGATGAAAATAAAAGTTTTTGGTCTAAAGAAAAAGGTTTTATTGTTGCTTTAATTGGAATTATGGGTTTAGCTATCGGGGTTAATTTAATTGAATTAGCTTGTTCATCAGGATTACCTTTAGTTTTTACACAAATATTAGCTTTGAATAATTTAAATGGTTTACAGTATTTCCTTTACATTTTATTATATATTATTTTCTTTTTAATTGATGATATTGTTATTTTTATATTAGCTATGAAAACATTAAAAATAAGTGGTATATCAACTAAATATAATAAGTTTTCTCATTTAATAGGTGGTATTATTATGATTTTAATTGGTTTATTAATGGTTTTAAAACCAGAATGGTTAATGTTTAAATTTTAAACATTGATCTTTTTATTAGTGAAAGGGGTGAATGATATTGAATTATCAAAAAAGTTTAGAAGATATTATTAATAATTTAGACGGTAAGAAAACTTTATTATTACATAGTTGTTGTGCCCCTTGTAGTAGTTATGTTATAACGTATTTAAAGCAATATTTTGATATAACTATTTTATATTATAACCCTAATATTGAACCAATTGAAGAATATAATAAACGTAAAGAAGAACAAATTAAATTATGTAATATTTTAAAAGTTAAATTTTTAGATTGTGATTATGATAATATAATTTTTCATAATTGTGTTGAAGGTTTAGAAAAAGAATTAGAAGGAGGAGCTAGATGTTTTAAATGTTATTGGCTAAGACTTAATAAAACAGCTATGCTTGCTAATAATAAATATGATTATTTTGCAACTACTTTAACAGTTAGTCCTTTAAAAAATAGTAAAGTATTAAATGAAATAGGTTTAAGTTTAAAAACTAGTGCTAAATATTTAGTTAGTGATTTTAAGAAAAAAGAAGGTTATAAAAAAAGCATTATTTTAGCTAAAGAATATAATTTGTATCGTCAAAATTTTTGTGGTTGTATTTATTCTAAAAAAGAAGATATATGCGAATAGTTATTGATGGTGATGCAATGCCAAGCATTGATTTAATTGAAAATGTAGCTAAAAAATATGGTTTAGAATGTTTCATTTTTTGTGATTTTACGCATAATATTAATAGTAATTATAGTAAAATAACAGTTTTATCACAAGGTTATCAAAATGTTGATATGAAAATATTAGAGTTTATTAAAGCTAATGATATTGTTATAACTAACGATTATGGTTTAGCTAGTTTATGTTTAAATACTTGCTTTGCAATGGATAGTAAAGGATTAAGATATACTAATAGTAATATCGATATATTATTACAAAATAGATATTTAAATTTAAAGAGTAAGAAGAAAAAAGGTCCTAAAAAAAGAACTAATTTAGATAATATAAAATTAGTTACTTTATTGGAAGAAATAATAAATAAATATGGTATAATTAAATAGTAGAAAAGAGGTTTTATTATGTTAGATGTTATTATTTTAGGAATTATTCAAGGAATTGCGGAATTTTTACCAATATCTAGTTCAGCTCATTTAATTATTGCTCGGGATATTTTTAATATTGGTGCTAATATGGCTAGTAATATTGATTTAACTTTTGATTTAGCTTTACATTTTGGAACGGTGTTAGCTATTATTGTTTATTTTTTTAAGGATTTATGGAGAATTGGTATTGATGGGATTACAAAAGGTAATAAAACTAAAGATGGTAAGTTATTTTGGTTTTTAATTATTGCCACCTTACCAGCTGCTGTTGTTGGTGTTTTATTTGAAGATATTTTTGATAATTTCTTTAGAAAACAAATTTGGTTAATTGCTTTAGCTTTAATTGTTATGGGTATTATTATTTATGTTGTTGATAAAAAAAGTAAAGTTAATAAAGAACTTAAACAATTACATTGGTATGATGCTTTATTAGTTGGGTGTGCTCAAGTATTTGCTTTAGTGCCAGGTTTTTCTAGATCAGGTACAACAATTACGGCTAGTCGAGCTTTAGGTTTGAATAGGGAAGATAGTGCTAAATTTTCATTCTTCTTAGCTGTACCAGTTGTTTTAGGTGGTTTTATTTTTAGTTTGTTAAAGGATAATACATTATCTTTAATAATGGCTAATATTGGTATTTTTGGACTAGGGATTTTGATATCATTTATAATTGGTTTATTATGTATTTCTTTTTTACTAAAGTATATAAGAAAACATGATTTTAAAATATTTATGTGGTATCGAATTATTTTAGGTATTGTTGTTTTATTAATGTTAATATAAAAATGAAAATATAAAAACGAATCAATTTGATTCGTTTTCTATTGTAACAACATCTTCAAATGGAACAACATCATTTTCAAGTGGTTCTGTTATATTAATAGGAGTTGTTTTTTCTTCTATTTTATTAACAGAAGTTACTTCTTGTTCTGTTTTATTAACAGGTTTGTCTTCTTTAATATTTTCTTTTTTAGTTGTTTCATTTTTAGTTAATTCGGCATTATTAATAGCACTTCTTAAACCATAAGCTTTAGAACCTTTATCATCGTCTTCTAATTCAATTAATTTAATAACTTCTTCAAAAGTTGTTAAACCATTGACAACTTTATTTAAGCCATCTTCTAATAAAGTTTGAACATCTGATTTATAAACTAAATCTCTTAATTTATCTCGTCTAGTACCATTACTTACGGCATCTCTAATTTCTTGATTAAAGGCTAGAACTTCATGAATAGCAATACGACCATTATAACCGTTGCCACATTCTTCGCAACCTTCAGTTGTATATATTTCTTCAATATTTTTATTTAAAACTTGTTTAAATAAATTTTTTTCATATTCGTTTGTTTTACGTATTTTTTTACATTTATCGCATAATTTACGGGCTAGAACTTGAGAAATAATACCTTCTAAAGCACTAGCTAATAAATATCGTTCAACATCCATATCTAATAAACGTTCAATTGTGTTTAAGGAGTTGTTTGTATGGATGGTTGATAATACTAAGTGACCAGTTATAGATGCTCTAACAGCTATTTTAGCGGTTTCAGTATCACGAATTTCACCTATCATGATAATGTTGGGATCTTGTCGTAAAATTGAACGTAAAGCCGTTGAGAAGGTTAAACCAATTTCACTATTTGTTTGAATTTGATTAACACCAGCAATATTCATTTCAACGGGATCTTCGACGGTTACGACATTAGCTTCTTCAGTGTTTAATCTTTGTAAAATAGAGTAGACGGTTGTTGATTTACCAGTACCAGTAGCACCAGTTACTAAGATAATACCATTTGGTTTTGTAATCATAGCTAATACTTTTTTATAATTAGATTCACTAAAACCTAAACTTTCAATACCAGATAAACTCATAGTGTAGTCTAAAATACGAATAACGATTTTCTCACCATTATTAGTTGGAATACAAGAAACACGTAAATCTAAATTAGTGTCTTTTAAGGTTGCTTTAATAGCTCCATCTTGTGGTAATCGTGATTCGGTAATATTCATACCAGAAATAATTTTCATACGGGTAATCATATTTTTTTTAATGGTATTTGGTATTTCAGCATAGTCCATTAAAACACCGTCAATACGGATTCTAACTTTCATATAATCATCTAATGGATCAAAATGAATATCGGAAGCACCTCTTTTAGAAGCATCAATCATTATATCATTTACCACTTCAACTACTGGCATTTTTTCGAAATCAAATTTTCTTATCATACTTTCAACCCCTTTTAGTCTTTTAGGACTAGTTTTTATTCTTATTTTATTATATAATATATTTATGATAATTTCAAGCTAAAGGAGTGAATTTATGAAAATAAATGCAAAAGGTTTTATTTTAGCAGAGACAATTGCTGTTTCAGCGGTTGTTTTAGCTACATTAATTATTATATATACGCAATTTATATCGATAAATAATAGTTATCGTGATTCTTTTAAATATAATACAGTTGATAAATTGTATGCTGTTGATAATGTTATTAGTTTTATTGAAAAAGATGGTGTAAATAATATAATTAAAGATTTTAAAACTAATCCTAATAATTATATTGATATAACAAGTTGTTCAACTTCTTATTTTATTGAATTTAATTATTGTGAAAGTTTATTTAAAACATTGGATATAAAACAAGTTATTTTTACAACTGAAGATATAACTAAGCTTAAAGAAGATATTTCAAAAACAAATCCTTTTAGTGAAGAAATACGTAGTTTTATGAAAAAAATGAGTTTTAAAAAAGATACAAATAAATATCGTTTAATTGTTGAATTTAATGATAAAACATTAGCTACTTTAAAAGGTGATACTTTATTAGATTTTAAGAAAAATGTATAAAGGGTGATTAAAATGAAAAAAAATGGATTTACAGTTGTTGAATTAATTGTTTCTTTTGCTTTAACGGCAACTGTGGCAGTTATTTTATTGCAAATTGTTATTGGGCTTAAAAATATGTATATTAATAGTGGTTTAAAAACACAATTATTAAATAAACAAGCATTGATAAGTGATAAGATAAATAGTAGTTTTTTAGATAAAAAAGTAATTGGTGTTACTAAATGTGGTAGTTATTGTTTGAATTTTATTTATGAAAATAATACTTATGATCGTTTATATGTTGATGTTACTAATAATATTATTGAATTTGGAAGTTATCGGACGGATTTAACGGAAGGTAGTTATTTTGAAAATATGAAAGTAACGACTATTAGTAGTCAAGTTTATGGTGATAGTAATGATGCTTTATTAAATATTAATATTCCTATTTATAATAAGGCTTTTAAGAAGCAAAATTTTGGTCTTAATATTGTTTATCAATATAATAGTATAACAAATCATATTGATAATATAGTTTTTGATGATACTAATAATGAGTATGGTTATATTGCTTTAAATGGATTAAATAAAATGACTATTTTAAAAACTAATGCTTATAATGATTTAGGTTATATTTTATATGATAAAAATGGTGTGGTTAATAACAATATGAGATTGGTTCGCGTAGAAAATCCTTTTATATCAATGAGTTTACCGTATGTGGTTGGTAGTTATGATGTTAAGTATCATTTATTAGATGATGCGGGTAATATAATTAATACGGTTGTTAGAAAAGTTAAAGTTATTAATTAGATTTTAACAAATAAAAGGGTTATAAAAACTAATAAGGAAGCGATAATGGCGTGAATTATTCGGGCTAATAAAAAAGGACGATATTTTATATCAGTATCACTTATGATACTTATAATTTGAGTATGAACGGATAAACCACCAAATGATAAAATCATTGTTATTAAAATAGCTTTTATATTAATACTAACAGATAACAAGCTAACATGTTTAAGGCCTTGGGTCATTTCTAATAAACCACTTAATATAGTTTTGTTAAATAAAGTTAAATGGAAATTATTATCAATGATTGTGGTTATGATTAAAAAAGTTGTGACAACACCTAAAATTAGTAATAAAGTATTAATACTATTAACTAAAGAATTAGTAATAATAGTTCCAAATTTTTTATCATTATTAATTCTTTTTTCATGCATTGCTAAGATAGCTTTTTTAAATGATGATTTTGTTTTTATAATAACACTAGGATTATAATTACGAAAGATGATTCCAATAATAATATTTGTTAGATAATGCCATATCATAATAATAAGTCCTAATTTTTTATTTTGAATAAAGGTTATGGAAATAGTGCCTAATATAAATAAAGGATTAGAAAAATGGGAAAACATTAATATTTTAGAAGCTTCTAAAGCATTGATTTTACCTTGTAAATATAATTCACGAGTATATTTAGCGTTAGATGGGAAACCGGATATTATACTCATAAAAAAAATAAAAGCGGCATTACCATTTATTTTAAATATTTTTTCAAAAATAGGTTTAAATAATTCACCTATTAATTCAATAAATCCATAATTAATTAATATTTCTGATAAAACAAAAAAAGGAAATAAAGAAGGAAATAGATTATTAATCCAAATCGAAAAAGAGCTTGTTACAGCATTTAAGATAGTGTTTGATTCGGTTAATATTTCAAAACCACAAAAGATTAAAATTATCATAATTAAAATACTTAGTAATATCTTTTTCATTATTCATCTTTACTTTCTAAAGGAGGAATTTGTTTGTTTAATAAAGTATATGTTAAAATTAAAAACTATTTAAAACAAAATATTAAATTTATAATTATTTTATTATTTATTTTTTTTGTAATGACTTTTGAATTACCATATTATATTAATACTCCAGGTGGTTTAATTGATGTTTCAAAAAGGATTTCTATTGAAGATAGTTATCAAGTTGAAGGTTCTTTTAATTTAGCTTATGTATCAGAGTTTAAGGCAACTTTACCAACTTTATTTTGGGCTTATATTGATAAAGATTGGGATATTTTGAAAAAAGAAGAAGTATTAAATAATGAAACTTTAAAAGAAATTGACTTTCGAAATCATTTAATGCTTACAGAAGCTAATCAAAATGCTGTTTATGTTGGTTTTAATAAAGCTTTAGAATATACTAAAATAACTAATCAAAAAGTTTTTGTTGTTTATATTGATAACCAAGCTAAAACAGATTTAAAAATAGGTGATGAAATTTTAAAAATAAATAATGAAAAAATAACTAGTAAACAAGATGTATATAAAATATTAAAAAAATATAAAAAAGATGATGTTGTTAATTTAACGGTTTTAAGAGATAATAAAGAAGTGTCGACAACGGGAACATTATTTGAATATTATGATAATCTTATTATTGGTTTAGTATTGTGTGAAACAAAAGATATTGATACTAATAAAGATGTTAATTTTTCTTTTAAGGCATCTGAATCAGGTCCATCGGGAGGTTTTATGATGGCTTTATCTATTTATAACTATTTAACACCAAATGATATAACAAATGGTAAAAAAATTGTTGGAACGGGAACCATTGATGAATTTGGTAATGTTGGAAGTATTGGGGGTATTGAATATAAAATAAAAGCGGCAGCTCATAAAAAAGCTGATGTTTTCTTTGCCCCTGCAGGCGCTAATTATGAAACGGCTTTAAAAGAAGTTCAAGAAAACAAATTAGATATTGAATTAATAGCTGTTAATCATATCGATGATGCTATTGCCTATTTAAATAAAAAGTAGTATAAT
>JAVXGE010000019.1:6184-13657 GCA_036657555.1 Bacilli bacterium | reverse complement strand
AGATTATAATTTAATTGATAAAGAATTAAAAGCTAAAACTATTTGTTATAAAGATGGTAAAAATTTCTATTTGAAAGTTAAAACTGATATTGATAATATTAGTTTGGGAAGGCTACTAGAATATGGTAATGTTATTTATGACTCTAAAATAGATGACATTATTAAATATAGTAAGAAGGTGAATATATGAAAAAACCGATTGTTGCTTTAGTTGGAAGACCGAATGTTGGTAAAAGTACTTTATTTAATCGTTTAGTAGGTCATAAAATATCAATAATTGATGATTTACCCGGTATTACTCGTGATCGTATTTATGGCAATGTTAATTTTAAGGATTATAGTTTTCATCTTATTGATACGGGTGGTATTGATATATCTGATGAACATTTCAACAGTGAGATAAAAGTTCAAGCAACCCTTGCTATTGATGAAGCTGATGTTATTATATTTGTTGTTGATGCCAAAGAAGGCATTACAGCTAATGACTTATTAGTTAAGGACATGCTATTAAAATCTGGAAAAAAAGTCATTGTAGCAATTAATAAAATTGATAGTAAATTAGCTAATGATCATTTATATGATTTTTATGAGTTAGGATTTGATGATTATATTAATGTTAGTTCCGAACAAAATGAAGGTATTTATGATTTATTAGAAACAATTACCAGTGATTTTAATGAAATTATTGAAGATGATCCTAATGTAATTAAATTTAGTGTTATTGGTAGACCAAATGTTGGAAAAAGTAGTTTAGTTAATGCTATTCTAAACACCGAACGAGTTATTGTCAGTCCAATAGCTGGGACAACCCGTGATGCTATTGATACACCATTTACTTACCACGGTGAGGATTTTGTTGTCATTGATACAGCCGGTATGCGTAAAAAAGGTCGTATTTATGAAAACGTTGAAAAATATAGTTTACTTCGAAGCTTAAAAGCTATAGATCGTTCAGATGTATGTTTATTATTAATTGATGCCGTAGAAGGCATTGTTGAACATGATAAACATATTGCCGGTTATGCCATAGAAGCAGGTAAACCAATTATATTAGTCGTTAACAAATGGGATATGATTGAAGATAAAGATGAAGAAATGAAAAAATTCACTTTAGATTTACGAAACAATTTTCAATTCATGCCTTATGCTCCAATTGTTTATTTGTCGGCTTTAACTAAAAAAAGAATTCATACCCTAATGCCACAAATAATTAAAGTATTTAATAATAGTACTAAAGAAATTGCAACATCTTTATTTAATGATGTCATTAAAGATGCTTATGATCTTAATTTACCACCTAGCTATAAAGGTAAAAGATTAAAAATTTATTTTTGTAATCAAGTTAGTACTAAACCACCAACTTTTAATATTCAAGTAAACAGTAAAGGCTTATTACATTTTTCATATGAAAGATATATTGAAAACAAAATAAGAGAATCATTTGATTTTGAAGGAACACCAATTGTTTTAAGATTTAAAAATAAAGGAGAAGAATAAACTTCTTTTTTTTTGTAAATTTAATCTAAAAAAGTAGTTATAAAATAAAACCTAATTCCCTTAATTTATAAGCATTTCCCACGATAATACTTCAAAATGGGAAATAAGAATTTGAGAAATAATATTTCCCTTTGTCTTTTTATTGACAATTTATAATTGTAGTGTTAGAGTATAGGGCATCAAACGACAAATTGCATTGATAAATAAGGGGGAAATTATATATGGAAACAAAAGAAGAAATTAGAAGAAGAAGGGTAATTGTCGTATTACTAATATTATTAGTATTATTAACTATTTTTACGGGTATGTTTGCTAAAAAAGTTTTAGAAACTAAGAAGTTAGAAAATCAAGCAATCCAAAGTGCTAGAAAATATATTAACGATTTAAATTTACAATTTAATGAAACTATTAGTATTCCGGTTTCAATGTTAAAAGATAAAAATTATCTTGGTTATTTTGATGAAAAATGTTTAAATTCATCTTATGTTATCGTTGAAAAAAAGAATGATAAATATGATTTCAAACCAGTTATCGTATGTGATAGTTCTAAAAATATAATTAAATTAAATGGTGATGCATTTAAAAAACTTGAAGTTGGTGAAGATTATATTGAAGAAGGAGCTATTATTGAAGGTGAAACTAATAAACAAATAACTATTGATAATAGTGTTAATATTGATAAGTTAGGAACTTATGGTTTAACATATAAGGTTGAAGACTTAGATATTCCACCTGTTTTAAGAGTTGTCGAAGTTGTTGATACAACTAAACCTATTTTAACCTTAAAAGGCAGTGATATCCTATATTTATTAATTAATAGTGATTATATAGAACTAGGGTTTAAAGCTATTGATAATTATGACGGTGATATAACTAATAAAGTAAGTATTGAAGGTAGCGTTAATACTAAAACAGCAGGAACTTATTATATAACATATAAAGTAACTGATAATAGTAATAATGTAACAGAAGTTAAAAGACAAGTTATTGTAAGAGAAAATATTCCAACCATTAACTTAAAAGGCTATGGAACAATTTATCTTAATGTTTTCGACAAATATCTTGAAGAAGGATATAGTGCTTATGATGAAATAGATGGTAACATTACTAAAAAAGTTATCGTAAGTGGTGAAGTTAACACTAATAAAGTTGGACAATATGTTATAACATATAAAGTTACCAATAAAAATGGTGCTTCTATTATTATAAGGAGAGTTATTAACGTTATTGATAATGTTAAACCTAATATTACTTTAAACGGTAAGGATATAACATTAGAATGGAATATTGATACTTATAAAGAATTAGGAGCTATAGCCATTGATAATTATGACGGCGATATAACTAATAGAATAGTTATTACTGGTCTTTTTAATCCTAATAAAATAGGTACATATTACTTAGCATATACAATTACTGATAATAATGGTAACAAAAGTAGTATTCAAAGAATAATTAAAGTAGTTGATCGTCAAGCTCCAATTGTAATCTTAAATGGTGATGCAACAATGTATCTTGAAGCTGGATTTGATTATAATGAATTAGGAGTAACAATTACTGATAATTATGATACTAATTTAAAAGCTGTTATAACTAATAATATTAATATTAATGTTATGGGTGAATATCAAGTTACATATATTGTTAATGATTCAAGTGCTAATAAAACAGAAATAACAAGAAAGGTTATTGTAAGAGATACAACTAAACCTGTTATTAAATTAAATGGAGAATCCATTATTAATTTAGAACTTGGCACTAAATATAAAGAAGATTTTGCAACAGCTACTGATAATTATGACCACTTTGTTAATAATAATATTATTATTAATGGAACAGTTGATCATTTAAAAGAAGGAACTTATTATATAACTTATGATGTTATAGATGTTAATAATAACATAGCCGATACAGTAACAAGAACAGTTATTGTAAAAGATACGATTGCTCCAATTATTACTTTAACAAGTAATGATTTAGACAAATTTATTAAAGAAGCTATTGTAAATGTAAACATAAATGATTTATTTAATGAACTTAAATTTGTTAAATATGCTTGGACAACATCTGAAAATATTCCAAGTACTTATATTGATTATAATTATATAAAAAATACTGATGAAATATTAAAAAACAAAACCGATGGAACTTATTATTTACATGTTCAAGCTAGTGATATGAGTAACAATGTAGCTAATAGTTTGATTGGACCATTTACAATTGATAATACTAACCCTATTATAACAATCGCTCCAAATGGTGCAACAGGACAAAGTATTACCACTTCTATTACAACAAATGATGAATTTAGTGGAATAGATAAAGTATATTATGGTTGGAGTAATAGTAAAACAGAACAACCAACTTATACATTATATGATAATAAACCTTTAACAAATAATGTTGATGGAACTTATTATTTGTGGGTAAAAGCTTTAGATAAAGCTAATAATGAAAGTATTGAAGTATCAAAAAAATTTATCGTTGATAATGCTTACCCAGCTATTAACTTTAAATATGATAAAGATATTACTAAAGAAATAACAATTGAAGTTAATGCTAGTGCTTTAAGTGGTAAAACATTAACTAAACTTGAATATGCTTGGACAACAAATAATATAGAACCACAAAATTATAGCAATTGGTCTTTATTAGATTATGAAAATAATAAGAATATTACAATGCCTAATAATGTTGATGGAACTTATTATTTATGGATTCGAGCTACTGATAGTTTAGGTTTAGTTTCTTACAGTTCATCTAAAAAGATTATTCTAGATAATACTTTACCAACCATTACAGTTACTCCTAATGGTAGTAGTGTTGCTAAAAATAAAGATGTTAATATTACTATAAATGAAATTAACGTAGATAAAATATTATGGTTAGTTAGTACTGAAAGTGATATTAATAATGTTACTTTAACAAATAAATTAAATAGTAATAATGAAACAATTCATATAGAAAACTTAAATGGAACTTATTATTTACATGTTGCTGTTTTAGATAAAGCTGGTAATTATAAAGATTTAACAACGAGTGCTTATCATTTTGACAATGAAGCACCAGTTGATCCAACAATCAGTTATAATAAAGATTGGACAAATCAAGATGTTGAAATAACCATATCAGGAACTGACAATATTAAATATAGTTTTGATAACAAAACTTGGTTGGATTATGACAATAATAACAAACCTAAAGTAAATTCTAAAACTACTGTTTATACTTATGCAATTGACGAAGCTTTAAATATAAGTAAAACAGTTAGTGAAGAAATAACCAATATTGATAAAGTAAAACCAATCATTACTTTAGAATATAATACCGAAATAACTAAAAAAATTGTTGTTAAATATAATGCTAGTGATTTAGAAAGTGGAATTGATAAAGTATATTATGCTTTTACAACAACTGATGTAGAACCTTCTTTTATCGATACAACAACCAATAATGAAATAAGTAAAAATGATATTAGTGGAACTTATTATTTATGGTTTAAAGTCTATGATAAAGCGGGTAACGAACTAGTTGTTAAAACAACTTTATTAACACTAGATGTTATAGCTCCTATTATTAGTATAAATAATAATGGAACAATTGAACCAGTTACTAAAATTACTTCAACTATCGATATAACTGATGATAATATTTCAGATATTAAATATATTTGGTCAACTAAAAATGTAAATTTAGATGTTGATAATAGTTTTACTAGTTGGTACGATTACAGTCAAACTAATAACTCTTTAACTCTTGATAATAAATATGTTGATGGTTTATATTATTTACATATAGTTGTTTTAGATAAAGCTGGTAATAGTACTTATGTAATTTCTAATGTTTATACATTAGTTAATGAACAACCAATTATTAATTTAGATCCAGCTACTAATTTAGACTACGGTTTACAAATTAGTAGTCAAGTAAGTGCTAGTTTAAAAAATGCAACCATCACTAATTTATATTATACTTGGAGTACAAGTACAGATGAACCAAATAATTGGATAGAATTTAATAATAATGATGTTTTAACAAAAAATGATATTAGTGGAGCTTATTATTTACATATTAAAGTAGTTGATAATGTTGATGGTAGTAGACAAACTATTACTAGAAGTAGCGGAACCTTTAATTTAGATAAAACTAATGTTAATGTTACTTTTAGCCCAAATGGAACATTAACACCAATTAAAAAAGCTGAAACTATTATAACGGCTACGGATATCCATAGTGGCGTTAAAACAATTAAATATGCTTGGGGAACTAGTAATATTGAGTCACCAGAATTAAAAGAATTTGCTATTTATACAACTGATAGTATTTTAAGTAAAGAAACACTTAATACTTATGAAACTTATTATTTATGGGTTTATACAATAGATCAAGCTGGTAATGAAAACTATAGTGTATCTAATGCCTTTGTTATTGATAATAGTTATCCAGAAATATTATTAAATCCTAATCGAAGTAATCCTGTTAATGATTTAATTGTTACAGTTAATATTAATGTTAATAGTAATAAAACTTTAACTAATATTTATTACGTTTGGGATACAAAGAATACAACGGATAAAGATACTGTTTGGACAACTTGGAATTTAGACGATTTTAAAAAAGATCATACTTTAAAACAAAGTGGTTTAAATGGAATTTATTATTTACATATTAAAGTAGTTGATAGTAACAATCTAGAAGCTATTAAATCAAGCTATGAATTAATATTTGATAATAATAAACCAGTTATCATTGTTACTCCTGATGTAGTGATACCTGTTAAAGATGTAACAGCCAATGTAGCAATTACTGAAGATAATAATTATGATGTATTTTATAGTTATTCTAAAGAAAGTGATTATAATTTAGCAGTCTTTACAGCTTGGTTAGATTTTACAGGCGATGCTAAATTAACTTTTAACGACCATACTTTAAATGGAACTTATTATTTACATATTAAAGCAGTTGATGAAGCTGGTAATATAAGCTATATTTCAAAAGAATATATAATTGATAATACTGCTCCTAATGCTCCAACAATTAGTTATAATGAAGCTTGGACAAAAGAAAATTTATTAATAACAATTACGGGAACAGATATATTACAATATAGTTTAGATAATATAACATGGTTAGATTACAACTATCTTGAAGTTTCAACTAATACAATTATTTATGCTAGAAGTAAAGATTTAGCCGGTAATATAAGTGAAGTTGTTTCTAAAAATGTTACTAATATTGATAAAGAAAAACCTGATGTTTCTTTAAATTTTAGTCCAACTTTAACTAATAAAGATATCTTAATTGATGTTTTAGCTAAAATAGAAGGCAGTCCTATTGTTGATGTTAGATGGTCACTTGTTAAATTAACCTTTGCCGAATATCAAAGTGGCCTTGGTAATGTTATTAATAATATGAAATTTGAACAAAGTTCAAATAGTCCTTATCTTGAAGTTTATGTTCGTGATGAAGCTGGTAATGAAGTCATTGTTACAACTTCAATTACCAATATAGATAAAGAAAATCCTATTATTGTTGTTAATCCAACAACTGTAACAATTCCTGAAGATACTATTTATGATATCTTTAGTGGAGTTAGTGTTTTAGATAACGTTGGAGTTGGAGATAATAAATTAACGGCAACTGATTTTACAACTAAACAACCAGGAACATATATTGTTACTTATTCAATAACAGATTTAGCGGGTAACACAGCTACTAGTGTAAGAACAATAATTGTAAAAGATACAACCGCTCCTGTTATTACTTTAGGAAATAATATCTATGAAATGGAAGTAAAAGGATTAAAACCAACCTTTGAAGCAACTGCACTTGATAATTATGATTCTAATATTACCGTAACAATAACAGATAATATTGATATTAATGTTGTTGGTAAATATGTAGTAACTTTTAAAGCTCTTGATACCAATAACAATGAAAGTATTGTAACTAAAGAATTTATTGTAAAAGATACAA
>JAVXGE010000019.1:4011-6084 GCA_036657555.1 Bacilli bacterium | reverse complement strand
TGTTGGTAAATATGTAGTAACTTTTAAAGCTCTTGATACCAATAACAATGAAAGTATTGTAATTAAAGAATTTATTGTAAAAGATATGATTAGCCCAACAATAACCGTTAATAATGAATTTGAAATGGAAATAAATACCATCTTACCAGAATTTAATATTACGGTTAATGATAACTACGATAAACAACAAGATTTAACTGTCAAAGTTGATACAACAAAAGTAAATATAGCTAAAATAGGTCAATATAATGTTGATATAACAGTTAGTGATAAGAGTAATAATATAGCTACTAAAACAATAATTGTAAAAGTAATTGATACAATAGCTCCCGTTATTACCTTAGTTGATAAGGATATTACATTAAGTCTTAATACAACTTATATTGAACCAGGCTATAAAGTAAGTGATAATTCAAAAGAAGATCTAAAAGCTACAATAACTAGTAATTTAGATATTACTAAAATAGGTACTTATACCATTACATATACCGTAACAGATAAGGCTAATAATACAACAACAATAACAAGAACGGTAACAATTATTGCTTCTTCTTTAGATACTTTATTTAGAGAAGACAATCGTTGTGAAAGCAATAGTAATTGTTTTAGTCAAACAAATGCCGATACTAATTATGTATGGTATAGTGGATATTTATGGCGTATTTATAAATCTAATATAGATGGAAGCACTAAATTAATAACACAAGGAAGTATTTCTAGTTCAATTTATGATGAAACCAATTCAATTTATAAAGATAGTTACATCAACAGTTGGTTAAATGATACTTTCTATAATAGTTTAAATAATCCTTCCTTATTAGCAAATGCTGCTTGGTGTAATTTAAATACAACTAATGCTGATAATAATAGAACAACATGTACTACTAGTAATATTGTTAATGCTAAAGTAGGCTTATTAACATTATTTGAATATAACCTTGTTGGAGGGTCAACAAGTTATTTAAATAATAAAGATCGCTTCTTTACAATGACAAGATACGGTAACGCTTCACTTTGGGCTATTGATAATAATGGAAATAAACAAACAGGCGAAATGGTATATAATGTCGATGCCATTAGACCCGTTATCACTTTAGTACCTAACGTTGATATCGTTGAAGGTAACGGAACTGTTTCCTCACCATATCGTATCAAAACAGATGAATCAGCAAAGCCTAATACTAATTTAAACAAACGTTTTACTGGCGAATATGTTAAATTTAATAATCAATTATGGCGAGTTGTTACGACTGATAACAACGGAACAAAATTAATCTTAGATTCATTTTTAACTGATGAATCTGGTATTATTACAAATAGTTATGGACTAGATAATAACTTCAATTTATTATCAGGAATTGGTAAACAATTAAATGATTATTATCGTCACGCTAATGTATTAAATACCGTTTGGTTTGAAAGTAATTATGCATGGAGTCAAAATCCAATTGGAACATCAATTAAAACTAATACTAATTATATTAATTCTTTAGCTGGTTTAATAAGGATTGGAGAATTAATGTCTGGTACTAGTGCAACCTTAGATAATAAAGGTAAAACTTATTGGACAATGACAAAATCTGATGATGGTAAAGTATGGCATATAAGTACAACCGGTGGAGCCGCAACCGATAAATTAGAAGCACCACGAGCAATTAGACCAGTCGTAAAAGTTAGCAATAATTTTAAAATTACATCTGGTAATGGTACATATAACAGCCCATATTTAATAAATGAATAAAGTTTTATTTAATATAATTTTATCAATTTGACAAGTAACGATTAAAATGTATAATACTCATATAAAAAGGGGGAAATATTATGGAAAATAAACCAATTTTAAGCAATAGGGCTAAGGCTATTATAGCCGGGGGAATTGTTTTGTTAGCAATTGGTGGGACATTAGTTGTTAAAGATTCTTTTGAATCAACAACAGAACCACCAATTACTACACAATCACCTGTTGTAACTGAAAAACCAGTTATGACTGAAAAACCTGTTGTAACTGAAAAACCTGTTGTAACTGAAAAACCAGTTATGACTGAAAAACCAGTTGTAACTGAAAAACCAGTT
>JAVXGE010000019.1:0-3911 GCA_036657555.1 Bacilli bacterium | reverse complement strand
CAGTTATGACTGAAAAACCAGTTGTAACTGAAAAACCAGTTGTAACTGAAAAACCGGTTGTAACTGAAAAACCGGTTGTAACTGAAAAACCGGTTGTAACTGAAAAACCAGTTGTAACTGAAAAACCAGTTGTAACTGAAAAACCAGTTGTGACTCCAACACCAACTCCAGATATTAGTAAAGAATTGGCTAACAAAGCTCAAAAATTATTAAATGATTCAAATATTAATTTAGACATTATTTCATTTAAAAAAAGTAATGTTTTAAACAGTATTAAAGAATTACAAAAGCAATATAATTATTTAAATAATAATTGCAATAAAATTGAAAAATTATTAAATAATGCTAATGATTTAGTATCTAAGGCAGCTTATTCAATTAAAAATAATTTGGAGAAAAAACGTGATCAAATTAAATTAGAACTAGAAAAATCTAAAAAAGAATTATTAAATATTATTAATATAACAGATGTTATTATTAATGAATACAATTTAATTGATGATGTAAGTATTTTAAAAGAAATTAATAAATTACAAAAAGATATTAGTAATGTTAAAAAAGGAGAAGATTTAAAAGATTATAAAGCTGTTTATGATAAAACAGTTGAAATGCTAAAGAAACTTAATGATTTAGAATTACAAGCTAATGATGCGGTTGTAAATAATAAATCAATTGATAATATTTCTAATGTTTCTAGTGCTAATGATTATTATAATAAAATGGAAGAAAAAATAAAAGATTATGAAAATAATCAACATAATTCAGGATCTGGCAATGTTAATCCACCAGCTCCAACACCGGTTCCAACACCAAGTATTGAACATACTTATGATGAAAATAACAATATAGATGATACAATTCATAAAGATGAGGAAGCACCATTGGCGGAACCAAGTGCAGATGAAGCTACGGTTGTAATGTGTTTAACACGTTAAAAGATTTAAAAAACACCAAATTCGGTGTTTTTTTCATGGAAACAATTGACACAATTATATTTATATGATATATTATATAAGTACTTATTTTGGGGAATTAGCTCAGTTGGCTAGAGCACCTGCCCTGCACGCAGGGGGTCACGGGTTCGAGTCCCATATTCTCCACCAAATAGTAATTAAGCCCTTATATAATAAGGGCTTTTTATATTTTAGGAGGAATTATGTTGAAAAAACCCAAACTTAATAAAATGGATATTACTTTATTAAAAGATATAAAGACAGATAATTTAAGTAATTATTATATTTTTAATGAAGAAGTAAAAAATTATAATATTAAGAATTTAGAAGTTGATGGATGTCATTTTAAAAAAGTTGATTTTAATAATAATGAATTTAATAAATTAAGTGTTGTTGATTGTATTTTTGAAAATTGTGATTTATCAAATATTACCTTTGAAATTAATACAATTTTAAGATGCGAATTTATAAATTGTAAAATAATAGGACTTAATTTAAATTATACCCATGTAAATGATGTAACATTTAATAGTTGTAAATTAGATTATTCTAATTTTATAAATGCTAATTTTAAAAGAACTTCCTTTTACGAATGTAGCTTAGAAAGTTTAAGAATGTATGAAAATAAATTAAATGATGTTACTTTTAATAAATGTAATTTAATTAATTTTGAAGTGATGAATACATCATTAAAAGATATTGATTTATCTGATTCTTGTATTGATGGTATAGCATTTAATATTAAAGATATGAATGGTCTAACGATTAATATATATCAGGCTGCTAATATAGCTACTAGTATGGGTTTAATTATTAAAAAATAAGAAAAAACTTGTAATTATTACAAGTTAACAATCATTTTTACAGCTTTTAGCTAGCTCTAGTTTATTATATAAAACATGCTCTAAAAAAGTTATGTTTTTTATTAATTGATTAACAGAATCATTAATTTTTAATAATTCACAAGTATCATCAGTTATAGCAATTGCTTTTTGAATTTTTTCACCTTCAGCGTTTAAAATATGTGAAATGGCTGCTTCAATTAAAGCAATTGATTCAATAATGTCGGCATCATTATTTTGATGACAGCAATTTTTAATTATTTCACAATATTCTTCATTTTGACAATTATCAATTATTTCACAATATTCTTCATTTTGACAATCAGGTTTACAATTAATTATTTCACAATTATTTGTTAAACATTTACAACAATTTAAATTGGTTATATAAATGTAATTATATTTATTGTTTTTAGTTACTAAAAATTGTAAATTATTGTTGACATTAAACATACTATTTATAACAATATCATCATCAATATAAGTATTAGAAATGATATTACCATTAGGTGATATTAAAGCAACATAAGCCGAATTATCTTTAGTATAAGCTATATATTTGTCATTGCAAAAAATGGTGGCACTAGTAAGATGATTTTTATTTTTAGGTATTGTATTTGGACAACCACAGGCATTAATAGTTTGGGTACTACTTCCTAATAAAGTATTAAGAGAATTATTGGAAATTTCTGATTTAATAAAGTTACCAAATTTATCAGTTAAATAACATTTACGATCATTTGTAATTAAGATGTTTTCACAATCAGCTAGAGCTAAGGAATTGATTTTATTAAGATACTCTTTAGGAACTTTTAAAGGAAAACTATCTATTTCTTTATAACATTTTGTTGTCCGATAAATAGTATTTTTATCATTTAAACTAGCCATATAGAAAACTTCTTCAGCCTTAGCAATACTGGAATAAGGTTTAAAAACTTTTATGTTGTTTTGTTCTACTTTATTAAGACTATATTCAACAATCTTATTAGTAGTTGGTTCTAAAATAACATATTTATTACAATTGAATGTCGCTGCGGTATATCCACATTCAGGACTATTTAATAGGGAAACTTTACTTATGATTTTTATCAATTTATCTTCACCTTTACTTTTCACTTTTATTATATGTATTAGTAATGATTATGCTATAGCAAAAATTAAAATAAATCATATAATAAAGTAATAAAAGGGAAGTGAAAGAAATGGTATTGAAAAAATTAGCTTATTTAAAAGTAAAAGTTAAAAATGAAAATGATGAATTTTGTGAACTCTATACTTTTTTAGAACCGACAATATTATATTTACCTTATGATTTAATAATTAAAATAGAAGTTATTGAAAAAAATAAAATTTGTTTAATAGTAACTAGTTTAGGTGAAAATAAGAAAATTATTTTATCATTAAATTGTCCGAGTGATAAAGTTGTTATAAAAAATTCTTGTGGTGAAGTAATATTGTGTTTAAAACTATGTGCTATAAATATTTTAAAACCTTGTTATAAAAAGTGTAATGATATTTGTGAAAATGATCAAGAAGATTGCGATTGCTTTTAAAAAAGATCGACACTTTTTAATAAAAAGCATACTTTATTATGGAAGGAGAAATGAATTATGTCGATGCCTATAATTAAACCAAGTGGGGTTACTAAATGTGAAGCAATTACTGATATTATTGAATCAGTAGCTTTAGAACAAACTGCTCTGTCACATATTCTAAATGCCGAAGGTGAAAAAATACAAAAAGCTTTAGCAATATCAACAACTAATAATGAATTGTTAGCTGTTAATAAATCAGTTCAAACAATGGTTAATTCAATTACAAGATTAGAAACAATTTTACAAGGTAAATTAGAATTATTTGGAGATTGTTTATGTACAGAATGTCCAATTGTCCCACAACCTTAAGAAAATATTAATTCTATCAGACCGTTGACAAATAAATATAAATTTTATTTGTCTTTTTATATTATTTTTTTTACCTTAAGTTTTTTTATATAAAAATAGCATTAATGATTTCACTCACTAACACTAGATTATAAACCCATTTACCCTAATTATGATAAAAAAGTAAATAATTTCAAGTTTTTGTAAAAAGGTCTAATTTCAGAAATTGGTAT
>JAVXGE010000018.1:0-14075 GCA_036657555.1 Bacilli bacterium | reverse complement strand
AACCACTAGGTGGAAAAGCTCAATTTGGTGGACAAAGATTCGGAGAAATGGAAGTTTGGGCATTATATGCGTATGGTGCTGCTCATGTTTTACAAGAAATGATGACAACTAAATCAGATGATGTTGTTGGTCGTGTTAAAGTATATGAAGCTTTAGTTAAAGGTACTCAATTACCAAAAAGTGGAATTCCTGAAAGCTTTAGAGTTTTAATTAAAGAATTTCAAGCTTTAGGACTTGATATAAGTATTTTAAAAAGTGATGGTAATTATGCTGATTTAAAAGAATTAGAACAGAATGAACAAGATACTTTAGTTTTACCTGAATTTGATAATAGTATAGATAAAACATTTACCGATGATTTAAAAGATGATGCTAAACCTTTAGAAGAAAATGATATTGATGACGAAATAACAGATGTTATTGAAGAATTAGATGCTAAATTAGATGATGAATTAACTTTAGAAACTAAAGATTTAGAAGAACCTTTAAGTGATGAAATTGTTTTAGATAGGGGGCTTTAAAATGGATATTAACGAATTTGAAGGATTAAAAATAGCTATTGCTTCTCCAGAAAAGATTCGTTCTTGGTCATATGGTGAAGTAAAAAAAGCTGAAACAATTAATTATCGTACTTTAAAACCAGAACGCGATGGATTATTTTGTGAAAAAATATTCGGGCCAACTAAAGATTTTGAATGTTCATGTGGTAAATATAAACGTTTAAGATATAAAAATATTGTTTGTGATCGTTGTGGTGTTGAAGTAACACGTAGTAAAGTAAGAAGGGAACGTATGGGTCACATTGAACTTGCGACCCCTGTTTCTCATATTTGGTTTTTTAAAGGTGTTCCATCGAGAATTGGTTTAGTTCTTGATATGTCACCTCGTGATTTAGAAGAAGTACTATATTTTGTATCTTATGTTGTTCTAGATCCAGGAGCTGCTCCTTTAGAAAAAAAACAAACTATTTCTGATAAAGAATATCGAACATATTATGAAAAATATGGTAATACTTTTAGAGTTGGTATGGGAGCTGAAGCTATAAAAGAACTTCTTTCGCAAGTTAAACTAGAAGAAGATATTGCGACTATTAAAGTTGAAATTGATGAAATAAAAGATTCAACTAGTCAAAAAAGAATTCGTTTAGTTAAAAGATTAGATGTTTTAAGTGCTTTTGTTGATTCTGGTAATCGTCCAGAATGGATGATTATTGAAGCTTTACCTGTTATACCTCCTGAATTAAGACCAATGATTCAATTAGATGGTGGACGTTTTGCAACTAGTGATTTAAATGATTTATATAGGAGAGTAATTAATCGTAATAATCGATTAAAAAAACTAATGGAATTAGGAGCTCCTTCTATTATCATTCAAAATGAAAAAAGAATGCTTCAAGAAGCTGTTGATGCTTTATTTGATAATGGTCGACGCGGAAGAAATATAACAGGGGCTGGTAATCGACCACTAAAGTCTTTATCTAGTATGTTAAAAGGTAAACAAGGTCGTTTCCGTCAAAACTTATTAGGTAAACGTGTTGATTATTCTGCTCGTTCCGTTATTGTCGTTGGACCTAATTTAAAAATGTATGAATGTGGTATACCTAAAGAAATGGCTTTAGAATTATTTAAACCACATGTTATAAATGGTTTAGTTACTAAAGAAATTGCTTCAAATATTAAAGCTGCTAAGAAAATGATTGAAAATCAAGATGAAAGAGTATGGGATATCGTTGAAGAAAAGATTAGCGAACATCCAATTATGTTAAATCGTGCTCCTACATTACATAGACTTGGTATTCAAGCCTTTCAACCTAAACTAATTGAAGGACGTAGTATTAGATTACATCCTCTTGTATGTGCTGCTTTTAATGCCGATTTCGATGGTGATCAAATGGCTGTTCATGTTCCAATTAGTGATGAAGCTCAAGCAGAAGCTCGTATACTTATGTTAGGTGCTAATAATATTTTATCACCTAAGGATGGTAAACCAATTGTTACACCATCACAAGATATGGTTTTAGGTAATTACTATATAACCATTGAAAAACCCGATTTAGAAGGCGAAGGTCGTGTATTTAAAGATGCTAATGAAGCTTTAATGGCTTATGAAAGACGAGAAATAACCCTTCATGTTAGAATTGCTTTACCAGTAAATTCATTTAAACATAAGATTTTTGCAGATAATTATTTAGATAAATATTTAGTGACAACCGCTGGTAAATTGTTATTTAATGAGATCTTTCCAGATAGTTTTCAATATATTAATGATGGTAGTAGTGAAAACATTGAAAAAATTACACCAGCTAAATATTTTCTTCCTAAAGGAACTAATATTAAAGAAGCAATCAAAAATATGCCTTTAGTTGAACCTTTCCATAAAGGTATTTTAAGTAAATTAATTGCTCAAATTTATAAACGTTATCAAACAACAGAAACTTCAATTATGTTGGACAAATTAAAAGACTTAGGTTTTAAATATTCTACTTTATCAGGTATTAGTATTGCTATTTCTGATATTAAAGAAAGTAAAATAAAACCGGCTGTTTTAAAAGAAAGTCAAGATATGGTTGATGTAATTAATAAACAATTTAAACGTGGTTTGATTACAGAAGCAGAAAGATATTTAAAGGTAATTGAAACTTGGACGGGTGCTAAGAAAAAAATACAACTTGAATTAGAACAAATGGTTAAAGAAGATAGTAATAATCCTATTTCAATAATGATGATGAGTAAAGCTCGTGGTGATATTAACTCACATACACAATTAGTTGGTATGCGTGGATTATTTAGTAAACCAAATGGTATGTCAGAAGAAATTCCAGTTAAATCATCATTTAGTGAAGGTGTTACTATTTCAGAGTTTTTCTTATCAACCCATGGAGCTCGTAAAGGAGCTGTTGATACAGCTTTAAAAACGGCTGATGCTGGTTATTTAACGCGACGTTTAGTTGATGTGGCTCAAGATATTATTGTTAAAGAAGATGATTGTGGTACTGAGCAAGGTGTTGTTGTTGAAGCTTTTCTTGATGATAAAGATGGAACAGTTGTTGAATCTTTACTAGATAGAATTATTGGTAGATATACGAATAAGAAAGTTATTAATCCAACAACTAAAGAAGTAATTGCTGAACGTAATACTTATATTACAGAAAGTTTAGCTGAAAAAATTATTGCTGCGGGAATTACAAAAGTTCCTATTAGAACTATTTTAACTTGTAAGAGTGAACGTGGTGTTTGTTGTAAATGTTATGGTCGTAACTTAGCAACTGGTTTCTTAGTTGAAGTTGGGGAAGCTGTAGGTATTATGGCTGCTCAATCAATTGGTGAACCGGGGACACAGTTAACAATGAGAACATTTAATACAGGTGGGGTAGCCGGAGATGATATTACCCAAGGTTTACCTAGAGTTCAAGAATTATTTGAATCACGTAATCCTAAAGGTAAAGCTACTATTTCTGAAATTGATGGTAAAGTTACTAAAATCGAAGAAGAAAGTGGTAAATTTCATATTTCTGTTACAAACGAAGTTGAAACCAAAGTTCATACAACTAATTATGGTTCTAAATTATCGGTTAATTTAAATGACACAGTATATGCTGGTCAAAGATTAACTCATGGAGCTATTAATCCTAAAGAATTATTAGTTGTGACAGATCCAATCACTGTTCAACAATATATTTTATTAGAAATTCAAAAAGTTTACCGTTCACAAGGTGTTGATATATCAGATAAACACGTTGAAGTTATGGCTAAACGAATGATTTCAAGAATTAAAATTATTAGTTCAGGAGATTCATTATTCTTACCAGGAACAATGATTAATATAAATCATTTTGCTGATGCTAATAAACAACTTATTTTAGAAGGTAAAAATCCTGCTTTAGGACGTCCTGTTTTATTAGGTATTACTAAAGCAAGTTTAGAAACAGATTCCTTCTTATCAGCAGCTTCTTTCCAAGAAACAACGCGTATCTTAACAGATGCAGCAATTCATGGAAAAGTTGATCATTTAAATGGTTTAAAAGAAAATGTTATTATTGGTAAATTAATTCCTGCTGGTACTGGTGCTAAAAAGTATCTTGATGCCACTTATGAATTAGAAACACCAATTGTTGAAGATGAACCACTTGAAGTTTTAGAACAAGAATTAATGGATTAATTTCCATTAATTTTTTTATTATAAAAAAAAGCAATTATTTGCTTTTAAAGGAACCAATGGTTTTTTCTGGCTCATCTGTTTCTTTATTTAATAGACTTTCTTTTAAATGTTTATATTCTATTATTTCTTGTTTTGTATTACTAAAACTTTCCTTTTTTGTTATATTTGAAGGCTTAATTAAAGTTTCTTTTAAATTATCTTTCTTTTTATCAATTTTATGATATTGTAAAGCTGTACCTAATTGAAATATTCCTGTTACAGTTAAAGTAGTATATATGATATTAAGTGGAATATGTAGTAGTTGTGATAAATAAGTCAAAGCTAAAGTTAATGATAAAATGGTTGTTTTTATTTTTCCTAACATAGTTGATCGAGGATCATTGTTTTTTGTAGCTGATTTAATTGATACAAAGGCAATTAAACCTTCTAATGAAGCGGTAATTATTAAATAGGGATTAGTTATAATAAGTGGTAATGTAATACCAATAGCAAATATTTTATCGCATATTGGATCTAATTTTCTACCAAAATCACTAGTAGCTTTAAATTTTCTAGCTAATAAACCATCAAATAAGTCAGTAGTAGCAAATAATAAAGATGCTATCAAAGAACCTATAATATTACCGCTTAAAGCTAACGGTATAATAAAAGCTGGAGCTAAAGCTCTAGAGAATGTTAATAAATTAGGAATTTGTTTTTTAATATTATAATCTTTTTTAAAAGTTTTTAGGTTATCTTTAAAGTCATTTATAAAACTATTTACAACATTATTTATTTCTTTCATCTTTCTTATCCCCCAAATCACTCATATTCTAACATATTTTTATATAAAATGCTAGATATTAGTATATTTTTTAATGTTTTAAATATAATAGTTATGTATCATTAATTTGATACACTAGGAAACTCGTAGGATTACGGTTTCCTTTTTTATGTAAAAATGTTAAAAAGTGTCAAATGTCATTAAACTATATACAAAGTATGACAAAATTTGATATAATTATAGTTGAAATGTAGGTGGTATATATGAAAAAGATTGTTAGTTATTTATTAGTTTTTAGTTTTATTTTTAATTTTTTAGCACCTATAACCGAAGCTAATACAACTAAGAAAGGTAAAGTTAATTCTAGTAATGGAATAAGGGTTCGCCAAGGACCAAGTACAACTTATAATACAATTGATGATGGATTAGGTTCTAATCAAATTGTAACAATTTTAGACACCGTTAAAAGTGATAATGTTAATGATACTTGTGATAGTAAATTATGGTATAAAATAGTTTATATTACTAGTAGTAGTGAATATAGTTATGCTTGTACATCATATATTGATATTGTTGAAGACAAACCTATTATTAATTATAATTTTGAAGAAGAATTAAAAAAATTCCCAGTTAGTTATCATTTAAAATTAAGACAATTACATGAAACATATCCTAATGCTGTTTTTTTAGCTTATAATGCTGTAGAAAAGAATAATAGTCCCATGACTTTTAATAATTTATTAGTTAATCAAACAAATAGTTTGGGTAAAAATTTACTTTGGGATTCTAATAATTCAAGAGAAGGATATAAAAATTTAAAAAGTTATAATTATGACACGGATACTTTTTATAATGATTATCCAGGTGGGGGTAGTAATTGGTATTCTCCAAATGATGATGTTGTTGCTTATAATATTGATCCTCGTAACTTTTTAGAAAATGATACTATTTTTATGTTTGAAAGATTATCATATAATAATTCTTTCTATGATATTAATGGTATTGAAAGTATTTTAAAAGGTAGTTATATGGCTAATAGTTATGTTGATGGTAAAACAGAACATACTTTTGCTAATACGATGATGGATGCTGGGGTTACTAATAATATAAATCCTTATTTTTTAGCTAGCCGTATTTTACAAGAAGTTGGTTATTCTAGAAGTTCTTTAGTTAAAGGAACATATCCTAAGTATCCTCAATTTAATGGTTATTATAATTATTATAATATTGGTGCAGGTGGCAAAGATGTTGTTTTTAACGGTTTAACAAAGGCTGTTAAAGAAGGATGGAATTCCGAATATAAAGCTATTGTTAATGGAGCTAGTTGGATAGGTGATGGTTATATTTCAATTGGTCAAGATACACAATATTTTCAAAAATGGGATGTTATTTGTCATTATTCATATTGTTATTCTAATCAATATATGCAAAATTTAGAAGCTCCCGTTCATGAAGGAATAAAAACATACGACGGCTATAAAAAAACGTTGGGTTCAAATTTTTATCAAACTCCATTTGTTTTTACAATTCCTATTTATAAAGATATGCCTGTTAATACAAGTTTACCAAGTATTTTAAATCCTAATAATTATTTAAGTCGTTTAGTTGTTGATGGTATTAGTATTCCTAATTTTAACGGAGCAACAACTACTTATAATTTAAATATACCCCTTAGTAAATCTTCAATTAATATTGAAGCAACTGCTTTAACAGCTCATAAAGGAGCTACCGTAACGGGAACAGGGAATATTGCTATTAATGGAAAAGAAGAAGTTGTTAATATTGAAGTAACGGCTGCTAATGGGAGTAAAAGAACTTACACAATTAATGTTCATAAAGTTAATGATACACAATTATCTTTAGAAGATACTATTAAAAATATTAAAGGAGCAACTATTGATAATATTTATATAAGTGGTTTAACAAATGCTGATACAATGTTAGATGCTATATTAAAAGCTAATAGTATGAGTAATGTTGTCATAAAAGATAATAAAGGAAATGTTGTTACAACTGGTTCTTTGGGTACGGATTATAAAGTTAGTATAACAGCAGCTGATAGTACTAAGGAATTTAATATTGTTATTTATGGTGATACTAATGGTGATACAGAAACAACCATTTTAGATTTATTACGCGTTCAAAAACATTTATTAGGTTCAACTAATTTATCTGATACACAGTTAAAAGCTAGTGATGTTAATAAAGATGGTAAAGTAACTATTTTAGATTTATTACGCGTTCAAAAACATTTGTTAGGTTCAATTATTATTAGTCAGTAAGGGAGAATCTATGAAAAAAATAAGTTTATTTATATTTACAACTTTTATTAGTTTACTGATGTTAGTTAGTGTTAATGCTGCAACGGCGACAATTAATGTAACATCTAGTCGTTCGCGAGTTATTGTTGGAGAAACAGTAACTATTACTATTAAAATAGCATCAAGTTCTAATTTAGGAGTTTGGCAATTTGATGTTGCACCATCGAGTAATTTATCTTTAGTATCAAGCTCTTTTGGCGGATTATATATTAAAGATTATGCAACTTCAAGTACTCAAAAAAGTTCTACTTATACATTTGTTTTTAAAGCTAAGGCTAGTGGAACAGCTACTGTTAATATTAAGAATTCTTTAGTGTATGATTATGATGAAAAAGAAATAAGTTCTAGTAATGGTTCGGTTTCTTTTAAGACAATGACGCAAGGAGAATTAGAAGATAGTTATAGTAAGAATAATAATTTAAAAGATTTAAGTGTTAAAGATTTTACTTTAACACCAGCTTTTAATAAAGATGTTTTAGAATACAATTTAGAAGTTGGAAATGATATAAAAACTATTAATTTAAATGCTACAAAAGAAGATAATACAGCAAGTATTAATGGTATTGGTGATATTGCTGTATCAGAAGGATTAAATGCTTTAAAAGTGATTGTAACAGCTCAAAATGGTAGTACTAAAACATATACTATTAATGTTACAGTTAAAGAATTAAAACCAATTGAAGTTAAAATAGATGGAAATATATATACAGTCGTTCGAAAAAAAGAATTCTTACCACCTGCTAAATTATATTATAAAGAAGAAATTATTAACATTAATGAAGAACAAGTACCAAGTTATTATCTTGAAAAAGCTAAACTTACTTTAGTTGCTTTAAAAGATACTAAAGGAGTTATTAAATTATATATATATGATGATGGTAGTTATAAAGAATATTTAGAGTTAAGTTTTAATCAAATTGTTTTATATACAATGCCTGTGCTTGAAAAAGAATTGCCTAAAGGTTATGAAAAAGTTAATTTAAAAATAGGTCAAAACTCTGTTATTGGTTATAAAACAACTAATTCTAATTATCCTTTAGTTTATGGAATGAATCTAGAAACAGGTGTCAAATCATTATATAGATATGATGCTAATGACAATACCTTACAAAGATATGAAGAATTAAATTCTAAAGAAAATTTATATTTTATTATAATTATTGTTTTATTTGTGGTTTTAATTATAACTTATATTTTAGGAAGTCTTTTATTATTTAAAAGAAAAGGCAAAAAAAAAGTTGTTGAAAAAACAATTGAAATGGCTAAATTATAAAAAGCCGTTTTTTTATTCAACGTTTGGGGTTTTAGAATTGTATTATATATGGAAGGAGTGATATGGTGAGTTCCTTAGAGCGTACGGATAAGGAATTTATTAGTATTTATAATCGCCACATCAATACTGTTTATCGCGTTTGTTTTATGTATTTAAAAAATAAGCATGATACTGAAGATGCTTGTCAAACAACATTTACTAAATTATTAAAATATTGTGGTAATTTTGAAAGTGTTGAGCATGAAAAAGCTTGGTTAATTGTTACGGCTACTAATACATGTAAAAATTATTTTAAGACATGGTATTGGCGAAATACAATTATAACGGATGAATTTGAAGTAACTTCTAAAGAAGAACAAAATATTTTAGAAGATGTTTTAAAACTACCTTTTAAATATAAAAAAATTATTTATTTATATTATTATGAAGGTTATAGTACAGTTGAGATTGCTAAATTATTAAATACTTGTGAATCGACCATAAGATCACAACTTCATTATGGTAGACAACTTTTGAAAGCAATACTAGGGGGTGATGATTATGAAGAATAAGAAAATTATAAAAGTTTTAAATAAAATTGAACCAACTACTTTCCAAAAAGAAAAGATATTAGAAAATATAAAGATTAAAAAAACACTAAATCTTTTTAAATATCTTTTGCCTTTGGTTACTTGTTTATTTTTATTTATAATTGGTAGTGGGACAAGTAAAGAAATAAAACCAGTTAATTTTCGAATGCAACATAATATCAATTATAACAATACTTGTTATACAAAAGATAAGTTAGTAACTAAAAAGAGTTTAGGTACTTATCTTGATGTGGTTGGAGAAAATAATATTGATTTACAGGGATACAAAATTTATAAATATAAAAAAACTTCTTCTTTGGTAATAACTAATGATGAAGAATACATTTTATATGTAAAATGTAATTAGAAAGGAATTTATGAAAAAAATTATTTTAGGAGTATTATTGACAACTTTGTTATTAACAGGATGTGGAAGTAAGGATGTTAATTTAGATTTAAATAAAATTAAAACGCAATTAAGTACTTTACAATCAGATAAATTAGATCGTTTAGGGAGTATTGAAAATGTTTTGAAAACGGAAGTTTTTAATCAATTAGAGGATGTTTATGATTTTGACTATGAAAAGTTATTTGGTTTAAATAAAGATAATTTAGTAGCTTCAACAGTTCAAATTAATAAAGAAACAAAAGAAATGTATGCTATTTTATTACCTAAAGAAGGTAAAAAAGATAGTCTTACTAAAGAAATGAAAGCTTATTTAGATAAAGAAAAATTAAATGAAAAATGTTTAATAACAGAAATTCAAGGACATTTGATTTATATTGTTTCTAAAGATAATAATAAAGTTTTAGAAGCAATTAAAAGCTCTAAAGAAGTTGTTTTTGGTAAAATGGTTGAAGTAACTAAAGAACAAATGAAAGATGTCTTAAATCTTGATGCTGGTAGTGTTGATGAATTTTTAATGGCTATGCCAATGATGATGATTCAATCAAATACCTATATTATTGTAAAACCAGTTGCTGGTAAAACAGATGATGTTAAAAAAGCACTTGATGCTTATATGCTTAAATTAGAAGAACAATGGAAAACTTATTTACCTGATCAATATGAATTAGTTAAAAATCGTAAAGTTGTTACATTAGGTGATTATATTATTTATATTGCTTCATCTAATAATGATTTAGTATATGAAACAATTAAAAATAATCAGATTTAAGGTTTAAAACCTTTTTTCTTTAATTTTCTTTTGTTAAATGGTATAATAAATGTATTAATGATAAAATTAAATACAAAATATTAGGGGAGCTTGATAATTATGATTTTTAGTAGTATTCCATTTATCTTTTTCTTTTTACCAATATGTTTAATTATTTATTTTTTAGTCCCTTTTAAAATTAAAAATTATGTGTTATTAGTTTTTAGTTTAATTTTTTATGCTTGGGGAGAACCTATTTATATTCTTTTAATGATCTTTTCGTCGGTAGTTGATTATACCGTTGGTCGTTTAATTGAAAAAAAACCGGGTAATAAAAAGCTTTATTTATTTATTTCCATTATTATTAATCTTGGTTTATTAGGATTCTTTAAATATAGTGATTTCTTAATTAACAATATTAATAATCTTTTTAATAGTAATATTGCTTTACTTAAATTAGGTTTACCAATCGGAATTAGTTTTTTTACTTTTCAAACGATGAGTTATTCAATTGATGTTTATCGAGGCCATGTAAAAGCTGAAAAGAATTTCTTTACTTTTATGACTTATGTTTGTATGTTTCCACAGTTAATAGCTGGGCCAATTGTTCGTTATGAAACAGTTAGTGATGAACTTCATAAAAGAGAAATAACATGGGCTAAGTTCCAAAGCGGAATGCTTAGATTTTTACAAGGATTATTTAAAAAAGTTTTAATTGCTAATAATGTTGGTTATCTATTTAGTACAATAACAGCACTACCATTTGGGGAAATATCTGTTTTATCGGCATGGTTAGCTATTATCGCTTTTACCTTACAAATTTATTTTGATTTTTCGGGTTATAGTGATATGGCCATTGGTATGGGTAAAATGTTAGGTTTTACTTATCCAGAAAACTTTGATCATCCTTTTGTAGCTAAGAGTATTAGTGAATTTTGGAATCGTTGGCACATGTCGTTAGCTACTTGGTTTAAAGATTACCTTTATTTTCCCCTTGGTGGAAGTCGCTGCAAAAAAACTAAAATTATTCGTAATTTAGTTATTGTTTGGGGCTTAACTGGTTTATGGCATGGATCTAATTGGAATTTTATTATTTGGGGCTTATTTTTTGGGTTTATTTTAATTTTAGAAAAGTTTGTTTTTAAAATGGATAAATGGCCAAATGTTATAAGGCATATATACACTTTAATATTAATTATTATTAGTTTTTGGATATTTGCTTTTGAAGATTTTAATTTATTAAGTAATTTTGGAAAGATAATGTTCTTTATGTCAAATAATAATTTTATTGATAAAGCTTTCTTATTTTATTTAACAAACTATTTAATAATTATAATTGTTGCTTGTTTATTTTCAACTCCACTTTACGACAAGTTTAAAGAAAGGATAAAAGTTGGTAAAATAGGGTCTATTGTTGTTTCACTTATTTATTTTGCTTTATTTATTGTTACAATAGCTTTTTTAGTGAGTGATACTTACAATCCTTTTTTATACTTTAGGTTTTAAAATATGGAAAACAAATATGTTTTAAAAATAACTTCTATTTTGATTTGTCTATTTGTTTTAGGCTTTAGTATCTTTTTTATGTTTAATCCGAAAAAAGAATTTTCTAGTAATGAAAATCGGTATTTAGAAAAGTGGCCGAAATATTCTTTTAGTAATTTAGAAGATGGTAGTTATATTAAAAAAGTTGAAAGTTATTTAACTGATCATTTTATATTTAGAGATAATTTTATGGGTATTAAAACAAGTTATCAGCAATTAATTGGTCTTAAAAAAATAAATAATGTTTATTTAGGACAAGATTATTTAATTGAAGACTTTAGTAAACCTATTAATACAGATAAATTTATTGATAAGTTAAATAGTTTTTATTTGAATAATAAAGATATTAAGATGAATTTAATGTTAGTTCCTAATAGTATTAGTATTAATAGTTCTAAATTACCTTTTTTAGCAACTAGTTATGATCAAAAAGGCTTAATTACAGATATATATGATAAAGTTAACTTTGATAGTATTAATGTTTATGACACTATTTACGACGCTAATCGTAATAATCAAATGTATTATCGTCTTGATCATCATTGGACATCTACGGGGGCTTATTTAGCTTATTTAGAGTATTGTAAGGCTAATGGCTTAGAACCTAACCTAAATTATAAAATTAAAACTGTTACGGATGATTTTAATGGTACTTTATATTCAAAAGCTAATATTTATAATATGAAAGCTGATCATATTGATATATATGAATATAATAATAATTTAAATGTTATTTATAACGATCATACAACTAATAGTTTATATGAAGAAAAATATTTATCTGTTAAAGATAAATATTCATATTTCTTAGATAATAATCATGCTTTAATTAAAATAATTAATAAAGATGTTAAAACTTCTAAATTATTAGTTATTAAAGATAGTTATGCTAATAGTTTTATTCCTTTTTTAGTTAATAATTATGAAGAAGTTCATGTTATTGATCCTAGGTATTATAATATGAGTATCTCCGATTATATTAAAGAAAATAAGATTGATAATGTTTTATTTCTATATAATTTAACTTCAATTGATAATAATACAGGGGTATTTAATTTAAAATAATTAATAAAAAAAACAAATTTATTTTGCTTTTTTTTTGAAATTTTTAATTCGATTAAATATTTTATCACTTGTATCATGATCAATAACAACATTTGTTTTTATAACAAAGACTAAAACAATTAATAATAAGAAACCATATATAACATAACCTAATTTGGCATTTCCTAAAGCATAGATAATGGAAGCACTAGCAAATAATAAATCAATAACATAAATAATTAAAACTGTTGTTCGATGTGAAAAGTTTCGATTTAATAATTGATGATGAATATGAAATTTATCTGGTTTGGAAATACTTTCACCTTTTAATTTTCTTCTTAATATAGCAAACATTGTATCTAATATTGGAATAGCTAAAACAAGTAGGGGAATAATTAAGCTTGATAAGGTAACATTTTTAAAGCCTAATAAAGCTACAACTGCTATTATTAAACCTAACAACATTGATCCGGAATCACCCATAAATATTTTAGCAGGATAGAAGTTATGGACTAAGAAACCTAAACAAGCACCTAACATAGTAAAGCAAAGAACAAATTCTAAACCATAAGATCCTTTGACAACGGTTATTATACCAATTGTTAAAAAATATATGGCACTTATTCCACCAGCTAGACCATCTAGACCATCAATTAAATTAATACAATTTATACATCCTAATATAAAAAATAAAGTGACAAATTTAGCTAGGAAACCAAACTCTATATAAAATCCAAAAGCACTAATATTTTGCATAGCTAAGCCACCATAGAAGACAACAATACAGCTAGCTATTAATTGACCAATAAATTTTGTATTTGCTTTTAATGGCTTAACATCATCAATTAATCCTGTTAAAACAATAATAAAACTAGCTATTAAGATTGAATTCATTAATTCACTAGGTTTACCAAATAACATATAGCCTAATAATAAACCAAAGAATATTCCTAAACCACCTAATCTAGGCATTGGTTTAGTATGAACTTTTCTTTCATTAGGTAAATCTACAGCATCAATATGAATAGCAATTTTTTTAATAAAAGGAATAATTAAAGCTACTATAATAGCAATTGTAAAGACAATTAGTAATATTTCGAGAATTGTTTTTTCCATCTTAAATCACCTACTTATAATTTTAACAAATTATTGATAATTAGTCTAGTAAAATATGGAAATTAACAATTGTTTATGAATTCTCAAAGTAAAAACACGTTTTTAAACAGACGTGTTTTTACTTTGAGA
>JAVXGE010000017.1:356-14307 GCA_036657555.1 Bacilli bacterium | reverse complement strand
AATTTTAATATTAAACAGTACCTGGTTTTTCTACTTCTTCAACTTCAGGTTTTTCAACATCTTCTTTTTCTAAAGCTTCATCAGCTTTATCTTTTTCTTCTTCAGCTTTATCATTAGCTGCATCTTCTTTTTCTAAAGCTTCGTCTTCAGCTTTCTCTTTTGCTTCTTCTTCTTTTTCTAAAGCTTCTTCTTTAGCATCCATGGCATCTTCTAAAGCTTCTAATTCATCTTCCCTTTTTTCAATTTCTGCTTTTTGAGCTTTAAATTCTTCTTTTGTTATTTTACCATCCATATATTTTTTTTCTAAATTTTCTTCTAAAGCTTCTAATTCATCATCTTGTTTATTTAATTGTTCACTTTCTAAAAATAAAGTTTTTAATTTTTTATCAACTTCTTTATCCTTACTTAAGCTAACTTTTTTTAAATCAAGATTATCAGTTATTGAATATTTTGTTCTTAAAGCTACTTTTGAAGCTTTAATTTTATTTTTTTCAACTCTAATTTTATCAACTTCAATAAAATATTGTTCTTCGGTTATTTCACCATTTTGATATTTTGTATAATTTTCTTTAATCTGCTTATTATAATTTTTATTAGTTTCCGTTAATACCTTATTTTCACTCAAATATTTTGTATATTCAATTTGTAATTTTTTATCTTTTTTCAATAGCATTGGTAAAGCAATAACCCCAATAACTAAAACTAAGGTCCCAAATATTAAAAGTGGCTTTTTGTAATTTTTCATTTCTACTCTTTCTCTCTTTCTTTTATCTATTTTTTCTTTCAATTCGTCTTTATCACAAACAAATTTAGACAAGGTTTCTTTCATTCTCCCCACTATGAACACCTCCTATACTTTTACGAATTTTATTTATAGTTCGATATAACTTTGTTTTAATAGTATTAGCATTTTGTTTTAAAATTATGGCAATATTATTAATGGTCATATCTCCTAAATAATAAAGATAAATAATTCTTTTAATATCTTCAGATTCTTGATCAATAATCTTCCAAATACTTTCTAGATCTATTTTATCTTCTATTTCTAGCTCATAGTCATGATGGGTATCATTTGAAATAAAGGTATCAAAATTACTATAATCACCAACAAATATATGCTTACATTTATTCTTTAAACTATAGTATTTATAAAGTTCATTATGAGCTAATTTAATTAAAAAATAAAATTCGTTTTCTATATATTTACATCCTTTTTTAGTTATTACTTCATAAAGCTTTAAATATATATTTTGCATGATATCTTCAATATTACTTAAATTATCGGTTTTTGCTATAACATATTTTAAAACAGATTGATAGGTTTGGTTATAAAGACGATCGAATTCTTTTTCCATTTTGATACCTCACTTATAAAGAGTTTAAATTTAACTAAAAAGTTTCAATTTTTAATTATTTTCTTCTACTGTTTAAGTGTACCGTATAAAAATCAATATGTCAAATAAATAATTAGCAAAAAAAAAGTAATTATTTACTTTTTAACGCTGTTACAACTTCTTTTAAATTAAACTTGTTAGAACCTTTAACTAATACTAAACTATCATTTTTAATAATATTTTTTAAATAATCAATTAAGGTTGTTGTATTTTCAAAATGTTTACCTGTTATATATTTTGTATCATTACCCAATAATAAGACTTCTTTATTTTTAATTTTTTTTAATAATTTATCTATTTTTAAATGATATTTCAAACTATAAATACCAAGTTCTAGCATATCAGCTAAAACAATTATTTTAAAACGGTTATCTTTTTTAATAATATTTAAGCTTCCTTTTAAAGCTTCATAGCTACTATTATAACAATCATCAATAATGGTATATTTATTATGAATAATATTTAAACGCCCTTCTAAGCTTTTAAAATTAGCAATACTTTGACTAATATTTGATACTTTAAAAAGTTCCCCTATTTTAATAGCTATTAAAACATCAATTAATAAATGTTTACCCGGCATGTTAAAAGTAAAGAGTTGTTTTTTATATATAAAGGTTGTTTTATCGATATAATATTTAATATGTTTTAATTCTTTAATACTTATTTTCAAATGGTTTAATTTTACTTTTTTTAAATATTTATCATCATTATTTAATATTAATAAGCCATCTTTCATGCCAGTTGTTATTTCTAATTTGGCTTTTAAAATGTTTTTTTTACTACCTAAATTACCAATATGAGCACTTCCAATATTAGTTATAATGCTATAATTAGGTTCACATATTTTAGATAGAGTTGCTATCTCATTAAAATGATTCATTCCTAATTCGGTAACAATTAAATCATAAGTATTATTTAATTTTAATAAAGTTAAAGGTAAACCAATATTATTATTTAAATTATTTTCGTTTTTTAAAACCTTATATTTTTCACTTAAAACTTCATATATTAAATCTTTAGTTGTTGTTTTACCAGTACTACCAGTTATAGCAATTAAAGGAATATCGTATAATTTTCTAAAATAATTAGCTAATTTACCTAAGGCTTCAATTGTTGAATCAACCATTATAACTTTATCACTAGTTGAATTAATTTCACTTACAACATAACACTTATCAATAACATCATTAATATATTTATGACCGTTATTAATAGCTATAAATAAATCCCCTTTTTCAACAAGACGACTATCTGTTTTAATATGATTAATTTTTATCATCTTTTTATTTACCATTTTACCATTAATAATTTGACAAATTTCATCTAAATTCATTTGCTTCACCTAATATAAGTTTATGTTTTAAATTAATTTATAAAACAAAAAAACTGATCAAATCAGTTTTACATATATTTAGTCATTGATTTCATCATTTGATTAACTTGCTTTTGACTTGGAGTTCTCCCCATTTGTGTCATCATTGCTTTAATCATTTGTTCATTAATAGGCGGATTTTTTTTCATATATTTTTTCATAAAATAACGAGCTAAGAAGAATCCAACTATGCCTCCAACTACTAAACCAACTACTAAATAAATTATATTAAATAACATTATAATCATCTCCTCTATTCATTTTACTAAAGTTTAAGTATTTTTACAAGTACTTTATAACTAATTATATGCTAAAGCTTTAATTCTAACAAAATCAGTTAACCAAAAATAATCATTATTTTTAAAATCACAGACAAATAAATACCGATTGTAACAATTAAACATTTTCATTATTTGTGGCAAATTATATTTACTTTTAATTATTATTCTTGAATAATTTAATCTAATATAAACATCTTTAATATAAAATTCTTTTATATTATTAAAATTAAATTTACTATTTAAATAATAAGCTAGCATATCAATATTAATTTGGCAGCATAATTGTTCAAAGAGATTTATAGCGTAGTTAAAATTACTAGTTGTATTATCTAGTTGTTTTAAAATATCAAATAATAAATATGAATGATTATTATATAAATTATAATAATCTTTTTGGATAATAAATAAATTATATTCTCTCATATTTTTATTATATAATATTTTATATGCAAATAATGTCAGTTATAGTCTTATTTTAAATTATAAGCTAAATAATGTTCGTTAATAGTTTTACTGTCTTCTAATTTATTATTAGAACCCCCAATAAAGACTAGTCCAAAAACTAAGACAACAAATAGAATAATGGTTTTACTTTTTAACATTTCTAACATATTACCACTCCTTTTCTAAACCAATAATATCACAAACACTAGTTCGTGTCAAGGCTTTTTGCAAATTTTTGTTTGACAAATATACATTTGTATGTTAAAATGTAAATACAATGTTAAAGGAGGTATTTATGGAAGAATTAACAAGTCAACAGCATAAATTATTAGATAAAATCAAACATTATATCGTAAGTCATGGTTATGCCCCAACTGTTCGTGAGTTATGTCATGAAATGAATTTATCTAGTACAGCGACCGTTCAAGTTCATTTAAATAATTTGGAAAAAAAAGGTTATTTAAAAAAAGAGGATAGTAAAAATAGAACACTTGAATTGTTAGTTGATAATGAATATGCTTTAAAAGATGAATTAGTTGTTAGTGTTCCTTTATTAGGTAAGATAACAGCTGGTAATCCGATTGAAGCAATTGAAAGACCAAATGAATTTTTTAATTTGCCAGCTTATTTAATTCCAAATAATAAAGAAGTCTTTACGCTTCTTGTTGAAGGTTTAAGTATGGTTAATGCTGGTATCCTAGACGGTGATATTGTTATTGTTGAAAGAAAAAATACAGCTAATAATGGCGAGATTGTTGTAGCTATGACGGATGAATATGAGGTTACTTTAAAAACATTTTATAAAGAAAAAGATCATTTTCGTTTACAACCGGAAAATGATACAATGGAACCTTTTATTATGGACAATGTCACGGTGCTTGGTAAAGCAATTGGTTTATATCGAAAAATATAGTAAAAAATGTTTCAATTTGAAACATTTTTTTATTCCTTATCTTCTAATTTAACTAAAACTTCTCGTGGCTTTGAACCATTACTAGGTCCAATAATACCACGATCTTCTAATAAATCAATTGCTCGAGCAGCTCGATTATAACCCAACCTAAATCTTCTTTGTAGTAATGAAGCACTAGCTTTACCTTGAGTAACAATAAATTCAACAATATCATTATATAAAGGTTCTTCACTAGCATCCGGTTTAGTCATAGAAGTAGCTCCCCGTTCTTCTTCCATCATCATCTCATCATAATGTGCTTTCTGTTGAGATATTGTATAATCAACAACCGCTTTAATTTCTTCATCTGATATAAAAGTACCTTGAACTCTAACAGGAACATTTTCTCCTTGTGGTAAGAAAAGCATATCCCCTTTCCCTAACAATTTTTCAGCACCCATCATATCTAAAATAGTTCTTGAATCAATACTACTAGATACAGCAAAAGAAATACGTGATGGTATATTAGCTTTAACAATACCGGTTATTACATCAGTACTTGGTCTTTGCGTAGCAACAATCAAATGAATGCCTGCAGCTCGTGCCATTTGTGTAATCCTCATAATTGATTCTTCAACTTCTTTAGCAGCAACCAACATTAAATCAGCTAATTCATCAATAACAACAACAATATAAGGTAAATTGCTTATTTTATTATTAACATCCTTAGTTTTATTTTTTTTATCAATATAAGCATTATAACCAGCTATATTTTTGGTTCCACTTTGTTCAAATAAATCATATCTATTTTCCATTTCACTAACTATTTTTTGTAACACTAAATTAGCTTTTTTAGGATCTGTTACAACAGGAACTTTAAGATGAGGAGCTCCATTATAAACAGATAATTCAACTTTCTTAGGATCTACTAAAACAAGTTGAACTTCACTTGGCTTAGCTCGCATTAAAATAGATACTAACATACTGTTAATACAAACTGATTTCCCACTTCCAGTAGATCCAGCTACTAATAAATGAGGTGTTTTATTTATTTCACAAAATATAGATTTTCCCATAATATCCTTACCTAAAGTAACTAATAATTTAGAATCTTCTTTATCTTTAGGTATTGTTTCCAATATTTCTCGAACACTTACCATAGAAACTTTTTTATTAGGTATTTCAACACCAACTGTTTTCTTACCAGGAATAGGAGCTAAAATATGAACACTTTTAGCAGCTAGTGCTAAAGCTAATTCTTTATCAAGACTAACAATCCTACTTAATTTAGTCCCAGCTTTTATATCCATTTCATATTGAGTAACAGCCGGTCCAATATTAATAGCTACTACTTTAGCTTCAATCGAAAAATCTTTAAATACTGTTTGTAAAATAGCAATACTATCTTTAATAACAGCTTGATTTTCTTTATTATTAGTTTTAGGAAGATTAGAAAGTAAACTTATTGGTGGATATTTATAATTTTGATTTGGCCCTTTAATATCATCTAATTCAATTGTTTCAATTTCTTCAATTGGCTCATCTACTTTTATAACTTCATTCATTGAAGAAATAACTATTTTATTATCTTTTTCATAAGCTTCTTCAACTTGTTTAATTTCTTCTTTATCTTTTACTTTATGTTTTAATTTAACGGTTTTAGTAACACCATTTTTCAACATTTTAACAATGTCATAAATAGTTAAACCAGTGAACATTATAAGCCCACAAATGATTAAAACAATGCAAACTACTTGGGCTCCTTTAATTGATAATAATTTAACTAAACTAACCCCAATTAAAGCTCCAATCATCCCACCACCTTGAATGTCAACTGAACCATCAATAAAATTATTCAAATTATTAAATGTTTCTTTAAATACCAAACTAAAACTAATATCACTTGTTCCTAAATTAGTTGTTAGTTGTTTAATATAACCTAAATGAAAAATACATAAAACTCCTAAAACAATAATATATAAACCAATTAAACGTGATGTTAAAAGGTCAGGTTTTTTTCGTTTTACTATCATATAAGAACCAATAATACCAATAATTATTAATAAAACAGCCCATAATACACCGACTAAAAAGCCAGCAAACCCGTTGATAATATTAGCTAAAATGCCAAATTTACAGCAACCAATAATTGCAAAAAGGATGAGCAAAATCCCCCCTATTTCAATTCGAGCTCCTGTATCTTTTTTTTCTTCTTTTCTTACTTTTTTCTTTGTCAATATAATCACCTTTATTCTATTAACAAGTATACCATATTTAGTAATAAAAAGAAACTATCTATATTGAAAAAAGGTTTAAAACTTTAAGGACAATTACAAATAATAAAATTTAAAAACATTCTTTGGATAGACAACGAACTATTATATCAAAAATAGAAAAAAAACTTTGATTAAATAAAAAACTAAAATAATACGCATCTTTTAAATAAAAAAAAGTCTCCAAATCCTTTGAAAAATAAGACTTTAAGAGATTTTAATATTTTGAAACTGTCAAAGTCTAAACTATACCAAAATATATATTTTTTATTAAACTGGTACTATTATCATTTAAAATTTTTTAACTTAATTGTAAATATGTTATAATGTTAATTAGGTGATTTTAATGAAATATTATTTAATTCCTATTACTGAAATGCGTTATGAAGATAGTTCTTTTGTAATGCATAAATTTTTAAAAGAAATATATCCTAATCTTTATTATTTATATAAAAAACTAGATGATTGTGATGAATGTTTTAAGAAAATTATAAATGTTGAAATTGAAAAAACACTTTTAAAAAATAACCTACCAACTTATTTTTTATTTACAAAAAAAGGTTTATTAAATAAACAAACCAAAGAATTTTTTAGTGGTCAGGAATTTTTATTACCAAAATATTATTTATTAGATAAAGAAGTTGAAAAATCAACTTTTATATATTATTTAAAAAGTTTAAATCATAAACAAATATTAACAAGCTTAACTTCCTTTTTAAAATATATTAACATTAATAATAAAGTGGTTATTTTACCAGATATAAAACAAAGCTTTAGAAAAAAAATCTAAAGCTTTTTAATTATAAAAAAAAGTCCAGATATAGCGGGCTCCTAACGATAAAACCTAGTTTCTCCACCAGGTGGGCATCACCTTATTAATCTTAGGATTCTTAATCAAGTTAAGCTTTCAACACGAATAATAAATTAGATTCCCTATCGCTATTACTTAGTCGGTTTTTTCTTTATGAGCTTGTCGACTATCCTAGACAATTATATTGTACCACAAAATATAAATAAATAAAACAGTTTTTATCTTTTTTCATATTTTCACACAAACTAATATTTATCCTTAAAATTATAAAAATTTCCATCCTTTTTATAGCCAGTTATAGTATTTAAATTAACATTGTTAGTACTAGTTAATATATTGACATCAGCTTTATCATAAATTTTATTTAATTCTTTAACTAAATTTTTCATAATTTTTCGTTTACCAGCATCTTTTTTAGTCACACTGCAAGCACAGTCTAAAAAAAACAAATCATTACTTTTAGCCCATTTAATTATATCTTCTTCTTTAACATAATAAAGCGGTCTAATTAATTCCATATCAATAAAATTTTGACTTTTTAATTTAGGCATCATACTAGAATAACTACCATTAAAAATCATATTTAATAGAACCGTTTCAACAACATCATTAAAATGGTGACCTAAAGCTATTTTATTACAACCTAATTTTTTAGCATAGTTATATAAATACCCACGGCGCATTTTAGCACACATATAACAAGGATTACTAGTTGCATCAGCTAATTTAAAAATCGGTGTTTCAAAAATATGAGCATCTATTCCTAATATTTTTAAATTATCTTTTAATTGATTTAAATTTTCTTCATTATACCCAGGATTCATAAGAATAAACTCTAAATCAAAATTAACTCGACCATGTTTTTTTAATTCTTGCATACATTTAGCTAGTAAAAAAGAATCTTTCCCACCACTAATACAAATAGCTATTTTATCATTATCACATACTAAATCAAACTCTTTAAGAGCTTTAATAAAAGGAGCAAAAATTACTTTTCGATACTTTTTAATAATACTACGTTCTATTTCTTTTAATTCCATATATTTCTCCTAGTATAACATGTTATATCATCCATTTTAATTTCAAAAAGATTAAATCTTAAGGATTTAATCTTGTTGGTCCACGATAAATTAAGGTTGCCTCTCTAATATTATCTATTTCAAATATTTGCATCATAACCCTCGATAAACCAAAACCAAAACCACCATGTGGTGGACAACCACACTTAAAGAAATCAATATAAAATTGTAATTCTTTAGGATCAATTCCCTTTTCAATAATTTGCTTTTCTAAAATATCAACACGATGTTCTCTTTGAGCACCAGTTGTTATTTCTAAACCTTTAAATAGTAAATCATAACTCATACTATAACCTTCACTATCTTTCATATGATAAAAAGGTCGAGATGAAAAAGGCCATTTAGTTATAAAAACAAAATCACTTTTATACTTTTCTTTAGCATATTTACAAATTAATTCTTCTTCTTTTCTATCTAAATCATCAACTTTATCACTAACATAATTATATTTTTCTTTAATTATTTGTTTTGCAGAAGCTAATTCAATCTTTGGAAAAGAATTACTTACATCACTTACTTCAAGATTAAATAATTTTTTAATTTCTTCACCATGAACTTCTTTTAATTTATTCATATAATTTTTAGTCCACGCCTCTTGCATAGCCATTACATCATCAACACTATCAATCCAAGAAATTTCTGCATCAACCATTTCTATTTCGGTTGCATGATAAGAAGTATGTGAATTTTCAGCTCGAAAAGCGGGACCTATTTCGAAAACTTTACTAAACCCACTAGCCATACACATTTGTTTATAAAATTGTGGTGATTGTGATAAACAAGCCTTTTGTCCAAAATAATCTAATTTAAATACTTCAGCTCCACTTTCAGCTGCTTGAGCACATATTTTAGGTGTATTTATTTCAATAAAACCATTCTCATACCAATAATTACGCATAGCATTTAAAACAGTTGTTTGACACTTAAAAAATAAATTATTTTTTTCATTTCTTAAATCTAAAAAACGATAATCTAATCTTGTTTCTCTTAAAGCATTATCCATCTTTTTAATATCAATTGGTAATTCACTTAAAGAAGTACTTGTTACTTCAATTATTGTAGGTATTAATTCCATCCCATTTAATTTAACTTTAGGACTTTCTAATAACTTTCCTGTTACTTTGATTGTACTTTCTAATGTTAAGTTTGATACAATTTCCACTAGTTTTTCATTACCTTCTTTTTCAATTGTCATTTGAACTTTATCATTACCATCTCTTAAAATAACAAATTGAACATATTGTAAATCTCTTATACTATCAACAAATCCTTGGACAATTACATCTTTATCAAAATATTTTTTTAAATCTTTAATACAATTACTTTTCATAATTTTTTCTTAGTCCTCACAATCTTCACAATGACAATCATCTTCACAATGACAATCATCTTCACAATGACAATCATCTTCACATTCAGTATTTTCTAATTGTTCATCTAAATACATCATAACATAATCTGCATCAATTTTTGCTTCTTCTTTAGTATGATTATTTTTAATAGTTAAAACATTACTTTCTATCTCATCTTGACCAATAATAATAACAAATTTAGCATCCAATTTGTCAGCTTGTTTAAAATTACTTTTTAAATTACGACTCATATAATCAATATCTGTTTTAAATCCATTCAATCTTAAAGTTAAGCATAAATTTAAAGCAAATTTATTTTCTTCTAAAGTCATAGGAACAATATAAACATCTATTCCATTATTTTTATTTAATTTTATTTTTTCTAGTTCTAAAGCATTTAATAATCTTTCTAACCCTAAAGCAAAACCTACGCCGCTAGTTGCTGGTCCGTTTAAACTTTCAACTAGATTATCATATCTTCCCCCACCACATAAAACATTTTGACTACCAAACCCTTCTACAGAAGCTTCAACTTCAAAAACCGTATGAGTATAATAATCTAAACCTCTTACAATGTTAGGATTAACCGTATAAGGAATAGCTAATATTTCCAAATATTCCTTTACCTTTTCAAAATGATTTTTTGATACTTCATTTAAATAATCAATTGTTTTAGGAGCATTTTTCATAATGTCCTTATCATGATCAATTTTACAGTCGAGAATCCGTAAAGGGTTTTTTTCAAAACGCATTTGACAATCTTCACATAAATCTTTTAAAAATGGTTGAAAATATTCTTTTAAAGCTTCTTTATATTTTAAACGTGAAGCATTATCACCTAAACTATTAATATTAACTTTAATCCCTTTTAGACCTAATAATTTATATAAATTAACTGGAATACTAATAACTTCGGCATCAATCATTGGTTCATCACTACCAAAAACTTCAACTCCAAATTGATAGAACTCCCTAAAACGGCCAGATTGTGGTCTTTCATAACGATACATTGGGCCATAATACCAAGTTTTAACAGGCATTGTATGACTGCCATATAGTTTGTTTTCAATAAAACTTCTAACTATACCAGCTGTTCCTTCAGGTCTTAATGTCATAGACCGATTACCACGATCAGTAAAATCATAAGTTTCTTTTGTGACTATATCACTAGTTTCCCCAACACCACGATGAAATAATTCACTCGCTTCAAATAAAGGGGTCCTAAAGTATTCGTAGTTATATTTTTCCATTAAAGCTTTAATTAATTCTTCAATATATAAAATATCTTTTCCATCAATTACATCATAAGTTCCTTTTGGTTTTTGTATCATAAATTTCCTCCTTTAAGAAAAAATACCCATAAATCTAAGGACGAATTATCGCGATACCACCTTAGTTTATAGATATATCTATACACTCTAAACTCTATAACGTGAGTAACGATTATTTAACGTTTAATGTCTTCTTTAAATAATTAGCAAATGTTTCCACCAACCACATTTTCTCTATATCTTTTTATTTAAATACTCTTTCAAACAAATAATGATAATTTAATTATATAATTTTATTTACTTTATGTCAAACTAATTCCATTTCCAATTTTTAATTTCTTCCATATCCTCACCATACTTACTAATATATTCTTTATGACCAACTAATTTATCTTGCATCATTTGTTTTAAATAGGCTCCTTTATTATCTAATTGTGGCAATAAATTAATAATATCCATAACAATATGAAAACGATCAATTCCATTTTGAACACGCATATCAAATGGTGTTGTTATTGTTCCTTCTTCCATATAACCTCGAACATGTAAATTACGATTAAAACGATGATATAATAATTCATGAATTAAAGTTGGATACCCATGAAAACTAAAAAGAATTGGTTTATTTTTAGTAAACAGGTTATCATAATCAACATCGTTTAAGCCATGCGGATGAATAGAATCTAATTTCATTAAATCAACAACATTAATAAAACGCACCTTAATTTCTGGTAAATATTGTTTTAAAATGGTTAAAGCTGCTAAGTTTTCTAAGGTTGGAGTATCGCCACAACTAGCTAAAACAATATCTGGTTCTTCATTCATATCATTACTAGCCCAAGGCCAAATACCAATTCCTTGAGTACAATGTTTAATGGCTTCTTCCATTGTTAACCATTGTGGTCGTGGATGTTTAGATGCAACTATAACGTTGACATAATCTTTACTTTTAATACAATGATTAAAAACTGATATTAAACAATTAGCGTCAGCTGGCAAATAAATTCTAACAATATCTGCTTTCTTATTAGCAATATGATCTAAGAAACCAGGATCTTGATGTGTAAAACCATTGTGATCTTGTTGCCACACATTACTTGACAAGATATAATTTAAAGAAGCTATTTCTTCACGCCAAGGCAATTCTTTACAAACTTTTAACCATTTGGCATGTTGACTAGCCATGGAATCAATTGTTCTTATAAAAGCTTCATAACTAGCAAACATTCCATGACGACCAGTTAATAAATATCCTTCTAACCAACCTTGACATAAATGTTCACTTAACATAGCATCCATAACACGGCCATCAGTAGCTAAAAATTCATCTTTATTTGTTTTATCTAAATTCCAAGTTCGATTCGTTGTTTCAAAAACAGCTGATAAACGATTAGACATCGTTTCATCGGGTCCAAAAATACGGAAATTATAAGGATTAAGCTTAATAATATCCCTTATAAATTTACCCAATTCTAACATATCTTGAGCTTCAACAGCACCATGTTTAGGTACATTAACTCCATATTCTCTAAAATCAGGCATCTTTAAATCACGAAGTAATAATCCCCCATTAGCAACAGGATTAGCACTCATTCTTTTATTACCAACAGGAACTAAAGCCTTTAATTCTTTATTTAAACTACCATTTTCATCAAATAATTCTTCAGGTTTATAACTTTTTAACCAATTTTCTAATAATTGAACATGCTCTTTCTTATCCATAGTTAATGGTACTTGATGAGCCCTAAAACTATTTTCTATTATTTTACCATCGACTTCTTTAGGACCAGTCCACCCTTTAGGTGAACGCATTATAATCATTGGCCAAATAGGTCTAATTGTCTTACCACAACGAGCATCATTTTGAATTTTTTTAATTTCTAAAATGACCGTATCCATAGTTTTAGCCATTAACTTATGCATTTTCATTGGCTCTTCACCTTCAACAAAATAAGGCTTATAACCACAACCAATAAAAAACTTTTCAATTTCATCATGTGTAATTCTAGAAAAAATTGTTGGATTACTTATTTTAAAACCATTCAAATGTAAAATTGGTAATACAGCCCCATCGGTAACTGGGTTTAAAAACTTATTAGAATGCCAAGACGTAGCTAAAGGCCCTGTTTCTGCTTCTCCATCACCAACTACACAAGCAGCTATTAAAGAAGGATTATCAAAAACAGCTCCATAAGCATGTGCTAAAGAATAACCTAATTCTCCACCTTCATTTATTGAACCCGGAGTTTCCGGCGCAACATGACTTGAAATACCACCAGGAAAAGAAAACTGCTTAAATAATTTTTGCATACCCAAAATATCTTGACTAACATTAGGATATATTTCACTATAAGTACCTTCCAAATATGTTTGAGCAACAACAGCATTCCCACCATGACCTGGTCCGGAAATATAAATCATATTTAAATCATATTTATTTATAACTCTGTTTAAATGTGTATAAATAAAAGTTTGTCCAGGAACGGTTCCCCAATGCCCAACAATCTTTTTTTTAACATCATCTCTACTTAAAGGTTCCTTTAATAAAGGATTCTTAAGTAAATATAACTGTCCAACTGCTAAATAATTACTCGCTCTCCAATAAGCATTTAATTTTTTTAATTCTTCTTTTTCACACTTTATCATATTTTCCTCATTTCTTTACTCTTTACTATCTCTATTGTACAATTTTTTATTGTATATTGCAAGGAAATTATCTATAATCTGTTTAACTTAAAATTAATTGTTTTATTGACAAGAATATTTTATTATGCTAAAATGT
>JAVXGE010000017.1:0-256 GCA_036657555.1 Bacilli bacterium | reverse complement strand
CATTACTGGAAAACGTTAGAGTACTTTTTTATTTAAATAGTATTATAAATACTAAGGTAAATAAAAGGATGATTATAATATAAAGACCTTTTTCATTCTTTTTCATATCATCACCCCTTTCTATTTTTAGAAAGGAAGCCCTAACGCATTAAATATATCCTGTAATAATTATATCAGTAGTTAACTTAAAAGTAAATAGTTTTTAACTTAAAATTAATTGTTTTATTGACAAGAATATTTTATTATGCTAAAATGT
>JAVXGE010000016.1:0-15405 GCA_036657555.1 Bacilli bacterium | reverse complement strand
ACTAGATTTTTCAATATCTAGCGAGTTTTTTTTGCTACCAACTGTCAAAGTCGGGTGTATTATAGCATTTAATATTGTCAAAAAACAAGCTGTTTTAAAGAAAAATGTTCTAAAAACTAAATTATATGATATAATATTTATATTGCATGGAGAGTGGGTCAAACCCACTCTTTAATATAGTTGGAGGATTTATGGAAGAAAGCATAAAAAAAATAATTGAACAACCTATTTTAGACAGTGGCTATTTATTAGATAGTGTTATGATTGAAAAAGAAAATAATAATAAATTTTTAAGAATCACAATTGATAAAGAAGATGGATATATTAATATTAATGATTGTGTTATTATTAATAAATTATTAAATCCTCTTTTAGATGAAGTATCATTACTTGATGAAAGTTATATTGTCGATATTTGTTCAAAAGAGAAAGGGTGCGAATAAAATGGATACCAATGAATTTAAAAAAGCTCTTGCTGTTTTAGTTAAAGAAAAAGGAATAAGTGAAGAAATAGTTTATGATGCTATGGAATTAGCACTTACTTCAGCGTATAAAAAAAATTATCATTCACTTTCAAATGTTCGGGTAGGAATGGATCATAATAAAGGAATTATTCATGTTTATTCTTTTAAAACAGTTGTTTTAGATGAAGAACATGAAGCAAAAGAACCAATCATGATTGAAGTTGAAGATGAAGATAGTGAAGAAGAAGGAAAAATGATAGAAATCGAAAAACCTTATCTTTACGATGAAAGAATTCATATCACTTTAGAAGAAGCCCAAAAGATAGTTCCTAAAATAAAAATAGGTGAAACAATTGAAGAAGAAGTAACACCAAGAGATTTTGGACGTGTGGCAGCAGCAACGGCAAAACAAGTTGTTATTCAAAAAATAAAAGAAGCTGAAAAAAACTTAATTGTTGCTGAATTTGAAAACAAACAAGATGAAATGATTAGTGGAACCGTAGCAATGGAAGATATTAAAAATTATTATATTGATTTAGGTAGAACACAAGGTATTTTACCTAAAACAGAAATTATTCCTGGTGAAAAGATAAAAATGGGATCTAATATAAAAATTTATGTTTCAAAAGTTGAAAATACTACTAAAGGACCATTTATTTTATTGTCAAGAAGTCATTATGGTTTTGTTAAAAGATTGTTTGAATTAGAAATACCAGAGATTAATGAAGGCCTTATTTTAGTATATAGTGTCGCTCGTGAAGCTGGCGTTAGAACTAAAATAGCTGTTATGTGTGAAAAAAATAATATTGATGCAGTTGGTTCATGTATTGGTGAAAGAGGCTCAAGAATTGCTAATATTTTAAAAGAATTAGGTCCAGAAAAAGTTGATATTGTTTTATATGATAAAGATAAAGCAAAATTTATTGAAAATGCTTTAAGCCCAGCTAAGAATCTTCATGTATATATAACCGATGAAAAAAATCAAGAATCTTTAGTTGTCGTTGATGGTGATGATTTGTCATTAGCAATCGGTAAAAAAGGATTAAATGTTCGCTTAGCTTCACGCTTAACAAAATTTAAAATCGATATTAAAACTTACGAACAAGCTAGGGAAATGGGCATTAATATCGTTGATTAAGGAGTTAAAAATGAAAGAAAAAAAAATACCTTTAAGACGGTGTGTTGTAACAAAAGAAAGATTACCAAAAGGACAATTAATTAGAATTGTTCGGAGTAAAGATGGGAAAGTAAGCATAGATTTAACTGGCAAAGCTAGTGGTCGTGGGGCTTATTTGAAAAAAGATGAATTAGTTTTTAATAAAGCAAAACAAGGGAAAATTTTAGACAAAGTACTTGAAGTTGCTATTGATGAAACTATATTTGAAGAATTAAAAAAATTATTATAAGGAGGTGTTTAATATGATGAGTGTAAATGAATATGCTTTAGATGTTAACAAAACAGTAGCTGAAATATTACAAAAATGTATCGAATTAGACATTAAAGTAAGTGGTGAAAATGATCTGTTGAGTGAAGAAAATATTGTTTCATTAGATAATGCTCAATATGATATTGAAGAAGAAATAATTGATGAAGATGAGATAATTGATGAAGATATTAAAATTGATGAAGCTATTGTAAAACAAAAATTAAAGAAAAAAAATGAAATTAAACCTAATTTAAAAAAAGATTTTGCTATTAAGAAAAAAGAAATGTATAAAAACAAAGAAAAGTTAATGGGTAATGCTATTAGTAATGATAATATTGTTTTATATAAAGAAAATATGACGGTTGGTCAATTAGCTGAACAAATTGGGGTTAATAGTAGTGAATTGGTTAAAAAGTTATTTACATTAGGAATTATGTCAACAATAAATAATAGTATTTCTTTTGAAAATGCTGAGATTTTGGTATTAGATTATAATAAAGAATTAAAAAAAGATGCAACGGCTGATGTGACTAATTTTGAAGAATATGAAATACTTGATGATGAAAAGGATTTAGTTTCTAGGCCACCGGTTGTAACGATTATGGGGCATGTTGATCATGGTAAAACAACATTACTTGATTATATTAGAACATCAAGTGTTGCAAGCTTAGAAGCGGGTGGAATTACACAAGCTATTAGTGCATATCAGGTTAAAGTTAAAGATCATTTGATAACTTTTATTGATACTCCTGGGCATGCGGCTTTTACAGAAATGCGAGCTCGGGGAGCAAGTATTACGGATATTGTTATTATTATTGTGGCAGCTGATGATGGGGTTATGCCTCAAACGGAAGAAGTAATTGATCATGCTAAAGCAGCTAATGTTCCAATTATCGTGGCTATTAATAAAGTTGATAAACCTGAAGCTAATATTGAGCGTATTTTATCACAGTTAACCGAACATGGATTGACACCTGAAAGTTGGGGTGGAGATACTCTTGTTAGTTTAATCTCCGCTAAGACGGGTCAAGGAATTGATGAATTATTAGATAATGTTTTATTGATTTCTGAAATGTCCAATTATCAAGCTAATCCTAATCGTTATGCAGTTGGAACAGTTGTTGAATCAAGATTAGATAAACATTTAGGACCAATTGTTACTGTATTAGTTCAAAATGGTACTTTAAGGTTAGGTGATCCAATTGTTGTTGGTACAACTTATGGTAAAATAAGAACCTTAAAAAATGATAAAAATGTTGAAATAACGGAAACTGTTTTATCGCAACCAGTTGAAATAACTGGTTTATCGGATGTCCCTAGTGCTGGTGATAAATTTATGGCTTTTGAATCGGAAAAACAAGCTAGAAGTATTGGTGAACAACGAAAAAATCAAGCAAGATTAAAGGAAAATGTTCCTGTTGAAGCTGTAACTTTAGAAGATTTATTTGATAAAATTAAAGATGGAACAAAAGAAATAAATGTTATTATTAAAACAGATGTTAATGGTAGTAGTGAAGCCGTTAAAAATGCTTTAGAAAAGTTAGATATCGAAGGTGTTAAAGTTAATGTTATTAGAAGTAGTGTTGGTGCTATTAAAGAAAGTGACATTGTTTTAGCTAAAGCTAGTCAAGCTATTGTTATTGGCTTCTCTGTTCGACCAAATAAAACAATTAAAGATTATGCTAAAGAACAAGGCGTTGAAATAAGATTATATGATATTATTTATAAAGTAGTTGAAGAAATGGAAGCAGCTATGAAAGGAATGCTAGAACCAATATTTGAAGAAAAGATTTTAGGAACAGCTGAAATAAGACAAATATTTAAATTTTCAAAAGTAGGAAGTATAGCTGGATCTTATGTAACAGATGGTATTATAAAAAGAGATGCTAAGGCTCGAATTATTCGAGATGGAGTTGTTGTTTATGATGGTAAAATTAACTCAATTCAAAGAGAAAAAGATGATGCTAAAGAAGTTAAAAAAGGTTTAGAATGTGGTATTACCATTGAAAATTATAACGATATAAAAGAAAAAGATATTATTGAAGCTTATGAATTAGTAGAAATTAAAAGGTGATTATATGAGTATTAAAACACAAAGAATTGCTAGTAATATTGTTAAAGAATTAAGTTATATTTTATCTTTTGAAGTAAAAGATAGTGATATTAAATTTGTAACGGTTACCGATTGTAAATTAGCGCCAGATTTAAGTTTTGCTAAAGTTTATGTAACCATTTACGATCAAGCTAAAATAGATTCAACTTTAGATGCTTTAAAAGATGCTACAGGTTTTATTCGTAGACAATTAGCTAATCGAGTTGATATGCGGCATGTACCTAATTTAGAATTTGTTTATGACGAATCGATTGATTATGGTAAGAAGATTGAAAATATAATTGAAAAAATTCATGAAGATTAATTCATGTTTTTTTATTGCTTTATCGTAAACAACGAATTAATTACAGCAACTTTTTAACCTTTTTTACAACTTTTTAATAATTCTTGCAGGAATCCGACCTAGTTATGGTCTATATAACTAGTAGGAGGTGATTTTTTGCTAAGGGATAAAAAGGGAAAAGAAAGGAAGAAAAAAATGAAAAAATGGTTATGGTTATTATTTTTAATGCCAATATTTATGTTTAAAGTTAATGCTCAAGTATATTATTCTGATTATTCAAATTTTAGTGAATATGATACTAAAGTTGTTACTAAAAATGAATTAACAAATGTTGAACAATTAAATAAATACAAATGGTATAATGAAAAAAAAGTACCAGGTGAATATAGATTATATGAAAGTTCTAAAAATTTTCTTGATGATTGTTATGAAACTAATTATAGTCCTTGGTCAACGACAGTTCCAATTAGTCATGAAAGTCGCTTTATAAAGCAACGAATTAAACATAATTATACTTTAGCTAATGAAGTAAGGTATATTCATTTAACTAATTTAAAAGGAAGTTATGATGCTTTTAGAATACCAGAATTAAATGTTAAAGTAAATAATGTTGATCTTAATTATACGTATACTTGTGATGGTTGTTTTCCAAATTTTTCAGAGTATATTCATAATGGTATTTCAAGTGAAAATGAATCATTTATTAAAAATGGTGGTTCTTTAATTATCGATTTAAATAAAAGTTATCCGGTTGATGATTTAAATTTAATTTTTTATATTTTTGACTTAGGAAATACAAATAAAGAATATACACTTAGTTATTCTAATGATAAAGTTAATACTTATGCTACTAAATCTTTTACAATGCAGTTTTCGGATGAATGGTGGGATAATGCTTTAAAAGTATCACATTTTGTATATGATTTAGGTTTACCAAAAGCAAGTTGGACTAATTTAGTTGTTACTAATGAAGTTATTAATTCTGAATATGTTTTAGAAGATAATAAGGTAAATGAATATCAGTATAAAGAAAAATGGTGTCGGGCTTTTAATTGGACTAAAGATTATGCTAAAGAATATTCTGATAAACCTATTGCTAATTATCCAATTAAAGATTTAACTGCTTTTATTACAAATTATCGGTATCAAACAAGAGATAAATTAGAACTAGTTGATTCTTTAAAAATAACGGATAAAACATTTAATTTAGATAATTTTGTTTTAAACAGTAGTAAGAAACCTTTTATTAAACATAATATTGATTTAAATAAAAATGGTTTTTATGATATAACTTTTGCAATTGAAAAGTTTGAAGTTGTTAAAAAAATAGAGGTTGATATTTTAGATAATAAAATTTTAGAATATGAACAACAAATTGCTGATTTAACTAAAGAAGTAGCTAGTTTATTAGATAAAATAAATGTTATAACAGATGATTTTAATAGTAAAAAAACCCAATATGAAAAGATAATTGAAACTTTGAATTTGAAAATAGAAAAGTTAGAAAAAAAATTAAATGATTGTAAGCAAGATTGTAATAATGATAAAGAGTGTTTAAATAAAGTAATTAAAGAAAAAGAACAATTAATTAAAGAATATAAAGATAATATTTTAGAATTAAGTAATAAAATAAATGCTTTACAAGTTCTTTTAAAAGAAAAAGAAAGTATAATTAATAAATTGTTAATTGATAATGATGAATTAAGTAAAGAAAATCAAGCTTTAATTAAAAAGTTAGATAGTGAAATTAAAAAAATAAAGGAAGAAAGTGCAAAGTTAAATAAGGATATTATTGATAATTACAATAAGCAACTTGATATTATTAATAATGCTAATAATGATTTAAAAGAAGAAAATACTAATTTAGAAATTAGTAATGAAACTTATTTAAAAAAAATCAATGAATTGAATAATAATAATAGTGTTCTAAATCAAGAAAATGCTTATTTAGAAGTTATAAATGAAGTTTATTTAAAGAAAATTAATGAGTTAAATAATATGGTTAATAAGTTAAAAGTGGATGTTAAAGAAGTTTCCAATAATCCTAAAATTATAAGTTTAGAAAAAGAAAAAGTAGATTTGGAAAATGCTTATAATTTATTGTCTTCAAAATTTAAAAATCAAGAAAAAGAAAAGGTTAATTTGGATTCTAAATTAAATAAGTATCTTTTAAAAATTAATAATCAAGAAAAAGGTGGGTTTATAATTATTATTATTTTGTTTTTAATTTTATTAATTAGTTGTCTACTATATAAAATGCAAAAAAAGTCGAGTGTAAAAAAGGACTAGTTTTGTCGATTACGTATAAAAGTTAAAAAATATGTGCTAAATTATAGTGGAGGGTGATAAGTTTGCTAGACATCAATATGGAGTTTCATAAGGGAATACTGTTTGTAAGATTAATTGGCATTCTTAATAAAAATACAATTGATAAATTGAAAAATGAAGTAACTTTATTTATAAAGGAAAATGGTATTAGAAATATTGTTTTTAATATAAGTAATTTAGAAAGTATTGATTGTTATGGTATTAATGCTTTATTATATAATTATGAAATATGTCGAAATAATCAAGGTAAGAGTTTATTATGTGGATTATCTAATACTTTAGTGAAGCATCGGATTAAAAATAGTCGGTTGTTAAAATATATGTATGAAACTGCTGATGAGCTAAGCGCTATTAGTGCAATTAATTTATAGGAGAAAAAATGGAAGAACTAATTATACAAAATAAAAATTTGATTTATGCTATAACTAAGTATTTTGAAAAATATGGAAATAAGGAGGACTTATTTCAAGCCGGTTGTATTGGTATGATGATGGCTTATAAAAATTATGACCCTCATATGAATGTTAAATTTACGACTTATGCTTATCCTTATATTTTAGGGGAAATGAAAAAATTAGTTAGGGAAGATAAGACTTTAAAAGTTAGTCGCGATTTACAAAAGATAAATTTAAAAATTGAAAAAGCTTATGTTCTTTTAACTCAAAAACTAATGCGGGTACCAACTAATGAAGAATTGTCTGATTTTTTAGAGATACCACAATACCTTATTAGTGAAGCTTTAGCTTGTTTAAAGCCTATTTATAGTATTGATGAGCCTTTTAATAGTGAAGGTAAGGAAATAACTTTACATGATACTATAGGTCAAGTTAATCATACGGATTTAGATTTGTTATTATCTTTAAAAGATGAATTAAATAGGTTAAAACCTTTTGAAAGGGATTTAATTGAAAAAAGATATATGTATGATTTAACTCAACAAGAAGTATCTAATTTATTAGGTATTAGTCAAGTTCAAGTATCGCGTAAAGAGCAAAAGGTTTTAACTAAATTAAAAAGCAAACTAGTTGTCTAGTTTGTTTTTTTATGAATAAAATTAGCAATTGTTATTCATAATAGTTTTAGGAGGGCATTATGGATAAAACAAAATATAAGGATTTAGTTTTAAAACATACACCAAAGGAAAATATTTTATATAATAGTTTAATTGTTTTTATTATTGGCGGTTTTATGGGGGTAATTGGGCAAGGTTTAATTGATATTTATACTTATTTTTTCAATATAACTTCTAATGATGCAGCAATATTGATGATTGTTACTTTAGTATTTTTAGGTTGTTTATTGACTTGCTTAGGGTTTTTCGATAAAATGGTTAATTTTGCTAAATGTGGATTAATTATTCCTATAACAGGTTTTGCTCATGCTATGATGAGTGCAGCTTTAGAATATCGTAAAGAAGGATTGGTGACTGGTTTGGGGGCTAATATGTTTAAACTGGCTGGTTCGGTTATTATTTTTGGTGTTGTTAGTGCATATGTGTTTGGATTAGTTAGATTAGTATTAATAGGAGGCTAAAATGACTTTTAAATATAACAATGTATATATTAACGAAACGGCGACTATTACCGGTCCTTATGAGGCTAAAGGCCCTTTAAATAAGTATTTTGATAAAAGTTATAGTGAATTATATTTTGGTATGAAAACTTGGGAAATGGCCGAAGCTAAACTTATTACTGAAGCCGTCGATATTTTATTAAGTAAAATTGGCAAAAATAAATTTGATATTGATGTTCATATATCGGGTGATTTATTAAATCAAATTGTTGCTACTAATTATGCTTCGCGAAGTTTGAAAATTCCTTTAATTGGAATATATGGAGCTTGTGCCACTTCTGTTTTAGGACTTATTATTGCTTCAAATATGTTAGAAGCTAAACAAATAAATAATGCTATTACAAGTACTTCTTCACATAACAATGCTGCTGAAAAACAATTTCGTTATCCTGTAGAATATGGTGGACCTAAGCCTAAAACAACAACATTTACTTGTACGGGATCAGCCAGTGCTTATTTATCAACTAATAAAAAAGGAATTAGAGTTGAGAGTGGTACTTTAGGGACGGTTGTTGATATAGATGCTAAGAATCCTTATCATATGGGTGCTGTTATGGCTCCGGCAGCAGCTAAAACAATTTACGATCATTTAAAAGATACTAAACGAGAAGCTGGGTATTATGATTTAATTTTAACGGGGGATTTAGGATGCTATGGTAAGGAAATTTTGAAAGATTATATAAAAACGGAGTACAATGTTGAATTAACTAATTATGATGATTGTGGAACACTTATTTACGATTTAAAGAAACAACCAGTCTATGCTGGAGCTAGCGGTCCAGCATGTGCACCATTAGTTACGTATAGTTATATTTTTAACAAAATGGCTAAAAAAGAATTAAAAAGAGTTTTATTAGTTGCTACAGGAGCTTTAATGTCTTCGGTTATGGTTAATGAAAAAAATGGTATTCCTTCTATTGCTCACGCTATTAGTTTGGAGGTGGAATGATGCTTTATGTCAATTCTTTTATATTCTGTGGTTTTATTTGTGTTTTAGGACAATTGATATTAGATAATACTAAATTAACGCCGGGACATGTTACAACTATTTTTGTTGTTTTAGGTTCATTTTTAGATATTTTTAATATATATGATAAATTTATATTGTGGGCTGGTGGCGGGGCTTTAGTTCCTATAACTTCTTTTGGCCATTTATTAATTCACGGAGCTATGAACGGGGCTAATGATTTAGGATTTATGGGTTTAATGACGGGAATGTTTAATTTTACAGCCTCGGGAATTACGGCAGCCATTGTTTTTTCCTTTATTTTATCTTTATTTTTTAAGCCTAAAAGTTAAAATTCTAAATATTTAGAATTTTTTTTGTGATTTATATTGCCTTATTGCTTAAAATATAGTAAAATAGATAAGTAGTCATTGGAGTAGTACTCAAGCGGCTGAAGAGGCGCCCCTGCTAAGGGTGTAGGTCGGGCAACTGGCGCGAAGGTTCAAATCCTTTCTACTCCGCCATGTAATAATCAAATCCTTATTCTATAAGGGTTTTTATTTTGATATAAGCCTTTATTTCTTATTTTTCTAACAAAAGACAAAAAGTTTTAAAAAAGTCTTGCCAAATATAAAAAGATATTGTATAATTAATCATGTCACGTGGTTGTGATACGTGCCTGAGTGGCGAAATTGGTAGACGCACAGGACTTAAAATCCTGCGGGAGTCAAATCCCGTGCCGGTTCAAGTCCGGCCTTAGGCACCATTTTAAAATTAACCCTTGTATTTCAAGGGTTTTATTTTAATAAAATATATGAATAATGTTATTGAATAAATGGTTAATAAAATATTGTTGTTATATTCAAAAATTAAAGTAAAAGTTTTTTAAATTAATTCGGCTTAATAAGTATTATTTTTGGGGATTAGCATATTATTAAAAGAAAAACAAAAAAGGTTATTTTTTGGGTTGACTTTTAATAAAAAAATATGGTATAATCAAGTAGTTCCTTTATAAAAGGATGGAGAAATACCCAAGCCTGGCTGAAGGGACCGGTCTTGAAAACCGGGAGGTCGGAAACGGCGCGGGGGTTCGAATCCCTCTTTCTCCGCCATTTGGTTTTTTATATTATCGCGGGATGGAGCAGTCCGGTAGCTCGTTGGGCTCATAACCCAAAGGTCGAAGGTTCAAATCCTTCTCCCGCAACCATTGGTTCCGTGGTGTAGTGGTTATCACGTCTGCCTGTCACGCAGAAGATCGCCGGTCCGAACCCGGTCGGAACCGCCATTTTGGCTTCATAGCTCAGTCGGTAGAGCAAAGGACTGAAAATCCTTGTGTCGCTGGTTCGATTCCAGCTGAAGCCACCATTTAAATTATTATGCGCTCGTAGCTCAGCTGGATAGAGTATTTGGCTACGAACCAAAGGGTCAGGGGTTCAAATCCCTTCGGGCGCACCAGATGCCGGGAAATGGCTCAACTTGGTAGAGCACTTGGTTTGGGACCAAGGGGTTGCAGGTTCAAATCCTGTTTTCCCGACCATTAAGTAGATTAACCCTTATTTTATAAGGGTTTTATTATGCTTTAATGCTTTTACCTCCCATTTAACAAATATAGTTATGGAGTATCTTGCAATATAATTAAAAAGTGTTATACTATTTAACATTTGAGGTGAAGATATGGAAAATTTATTTTTTGACTCAGTAAAAGACTTAAATCATTTATTAGCTAATTTATATGAACTTGGTGGTGGTAGTGAAGCTACTTGTTATAAATTTAAAAATATGGTTTTAAAATATTTTAACGGTCCTTGCTGTGAACAAAGAGATAAAGAACAAATAATGCAATTTACTAATTTAAACAATGATAGTTTTTTATTCCCAAAGGCTATTATTTATATTAAAGAAGAAATAGTTGGTTGCTTGATGCCTTTTGTGGAAGGTAAAAACAATAATGAATTTGTTTTTAAAAGAGCTAATTATCAACAAATAATTGATGCAACAACTAAAATATATAATGATACGCTTTTATTATCTGATAAAAAAATTATTGGAATTGATATATGTGATGTTAATACAATATTTGATGGAAACAAATTTTCTATTATTGATACACTTGATTTTTATGTTGATTTAAATAAAGATAATATTTTTAAAGGTAATATATCAGCTTTTTCTAATGGTTTATTTGAGCATCTTGTTGTAAGTGTTAAAGATTTTGTTAATGATAAGGAAAGTTTGAAAAGATATAAAAAGGATAAATATTTAATGGAAAACCCAATTTATTTTTTAGAATTATTAAGAAATGAATTAAGTCAATATTGTGGGTTTGAAATAACTAGGCTGGAAGAAGCTGCAAAAATTTTAAAAAAGAAATAAAAATGTGGTATAATTATATTATGTCTGCGTAGCTCAATTGAATAGAGTGTTCCCCTCCGAAGGGAAAGGTTGCAGGTTTAATCCCTGTCGTGGACACCATATAAAAATAAAAACATCATTTCGATGTTTTTTTACCTAAATAAATAACGTTATCAATAATGTCAATATCAAGGAAGTCACAATATTGTTTAACTTTGTTACTATATTCTTTGTCATGTAATCTTTCTAAAAGAGTTATCTCATTATAATGAAATTCTTGTAATTGTTTCATTTGAATTTGATAGGCTATAAAAGTTGCTTCATCTTTAATATTTAAAGTTTTACAGGCTTTTATAGTTATTATTAATTTTTCACGGTATTTTTTATCTTTTTTTAATTTTTTTAATAATTGGGCATCGTTAAGTACTTCTTCCATACTATCCCCCTTAATTAAGTATTTTAACATATCTTATTAAAATATACAATAACCTATTAATTATAATATCATATAATAATTTGAGGGTGATTAAAAATGTTTAATTTTACAGACAACTTTTTTAATAAAATTGAAAAGAAAACTAGTGTTGGTAAAGATACAATTTTAGGTTTGGCTAGTAAGTTGCAACAAGCTGATTTAAAAGATGAAAAAACTTTACGAGAGGTTATTAAGGAATTAGGTCAAATGACTGGTAAAGATATATCTAAAGATAAGGAAGATAAAATAATTAAGGCGGTTGTTAATGATAATGTGCCTAAGGATATTGAAAAAATGTTTTAAAATACGAATTTCGTATTTTTTTTGCATATAAGTATCGAACAATTCATATATTTTAATGAAATATGGAAAGTGGGTAAGGATATGGAAAAAATAGATATTATCAAAAGTATTACACAAAGAACAGGTGGCGATATATATTTAGGTGTTGTGGGGGCTGTTAGAACTGGGAAATCAACTTTTATAAAAAAAGTTATTGAAAATCTTGTTGTTCCTAATATAACGGATGAGTATGAGCGTAAAAGATGTTTAGATGAAATACCACAATCAGCACAAGGGAAAACCATTATGACAACAGAACCTAAGTTTGTTCCTTCAAATGCTGCTAAGATAAATATTGAAGGTTTTGAGGCTAATGTTCGGTTAATTGATTGTGTTGGATATGTGATACCGGAAGCTAAGGGATATGAAGATGAAAATGGTCCAAGGCTAGTAAGAACACCGTGGTACGATGAGGAGATACCTTTTGTTGAGGCGGCTGAGATAGGAACACAAAAGGTTATTAAAGATCACTCGAGTATTGGTATTGTTATAACTACGGATGGTTCAATTGGCGAAATAACTAGAAATAGTTATATTGAAGCAGAACAAAGGGTTGTTAGTGAATTAAAAGAAATTGGGAAACCTTTTATTGTATTATTAAATTCAGTACATCCAATGTTACCAGAAACGGAAAATTTAGCTGATAATCTTCGTGATAGTTATGGTGTTCCTGTTATGCCAATAAGTGTTGAAAATATGAGTGAAAGGGACATATATGCTATTTTAAAAGAAGCTTTATATGAATTTCCTGTTGTTGAGGTTAATGTTGAAATGCCACAATGGATTGCTTGTTTAGCTCACACACATTGGCTAAAACAAATATATATGGACAAAATAAAAGAAAGTGTTATTGAAATTGAAAAAGTTAAAGATATAGATAATATTACAAGCCATTTTAATAATTGTGAGTATATAAGTAAATCATATTTATCCAATGTTGATACATCGACTGGTGAAATAACACTAACTTTACAAGCTCCTAATGAATTATATAATAAAGTATTAAAAGATATAATAGGTATTGATGTATCTAATAAAGCTGATTTGTTAACCTTATTTCAAAGTTATAATGAAGCAAAATCAGAATATGATCAAATAAAAACAGCTTTAAAGATGGTTAAAACAACTGGTTATGGTGTTGCTAGTCCAACTTTAGAAGATATGAAATTAGATACTCCTGAAATTATTCGTCAAGGAAGTCGATATGGTATTAAATTAAAAGCTGTAGCTCCTTCAATTCATATGATTAGAGTTGATGTTGAAAGTACCTTTGAACCAATTATTGGTTCAGAATTACAAAGTAAAGAACTTATTAATTATTTAATGAAGGATTATGATCAAAACCCTGCTAATATTTGGAAAAGTGAAATTTTCGGACGAAGTTTAGATGTTATTGTTAAAGAAGGAATTCAAGCTAAGCTTTCTTTAACTCCAGAAAATGCTCGATATAAATTACAACAAACTTTATCAAAATTAGTTAATAAAGGTTCGGGTAATTTATTTGCAATCGTTTTTTAACGATTGTTTTTTTATGAAGAAACTTTTAAAATATAATAAAAAAATGTCAAAATCTATTATTTTGACATATTTATCAATTTGGCGGAGAGTTAGGGATTCGAACCCTAGTAACGTTTAAGCGTTAACAACATTTCGAGTGTTGCACTTTCGACCACTCAGACAACTCTCCAGTCATTAAATTATATCATAAAAGATAATTTGTTGTTTATAAAATCCTTAAAAAACTGATAAAAATACTAATATTATTAAAAAACTGCAAAAAATGTGCAAAATATCTTGCATTTAATTAAAAAAAATGGTATCCTTTAAATGTAAGCAAGATAGCTTGCAATAATAAATATAGGAGGTATATTATGTCAAAACAAGATTTAGTTTGTTTCATAGCAGAAGAAACAGGATTAACAAAGGCTGATGCTACACGTGCACTTGATGCAATGATGAAAGGTGTTACTGAAGGTCTTAAAACAGAAGGCAGAGTAGCTCTTACTGGATTTGCTACATTTACAGCTAAACATAAACCAGCTAAAGATGGAAGAAATCCTAAAACTGGCGAAACTGTTAAAATCCCTGCTAGAGTTGCTGCTACAATTAAAGCTGGTTCTAAATTAAAAGAAGCTTTAAACTAAAAGGTTAAATTAACCTTTTTTTTATCAAAATATTAGAGGTGAAACAATGTATGAAACAGCCATTAAAGTTTTAAAAAAAATAAATAATAATAATTATCAAGCCTATATTGTTGGTGGTTATCCTCGTGATTTATATTTAGATAGACAAAGTATTGATATAGATATATGTACTAATGCTACACCTAAAGAATTAAAAACTATTTTTAAAGATAGTATATTACCGCGAGAAGAATATGGTGGAGTAACAATAGTTTTAAACAATATTCGTTTTGAAATAACTACTTTCCGTAAAGAAATAAAATATGAAAATAATCGTTTTCCTGTTAAAATAAAATATATTAATAATTTAATTGATGATTTAAAACGTCGCGACTTTACTATTAACACCTTATGCATTGATAAATCAGGGCAAGTAATTGACTTATTATTATCTAAAAAAGATATTGATGCTAAAATTATTAAAACGGTTGGCTCAGCTGAAGATAAAATAAAAACGGATATTTTAAGAAGTTTAAGAGCCATTCGATTTGCCACTATTTTAAATTTTACGTTGGACGATAAATTAAAACAAAGTATTGAAAAATATGCTTATTTACTTAAAAATCTATCTTATTATCGTAAAAAAGAAGAATTAGATAAAATATTTGCTAGCTCTAATGCTGCGTACGGCCTTGCTTTAATTAAAGAATTAAATTTAGCTGAAGCTTTAGAACTATCTAATTTTGATTCTTTAGTTATAACAACATCACCTTTAGGTATGTGGGCACAATTAGATGTTATTGATATTTATAAATTTACTAATCATGAATCAGAACTTATTTTAGGAATTAGAAAAGCCTTAAAAGAAGATGTTTTAAAAAATACTATTTTGTATAAATATGGTCTTTATATTTGTACTTTAGTTGGTGAAATTAAAAATATTAAACGTAGTCTAATTGTTAAAAATTATAATGAATTAC
>JAVXGE010000015.1:0-15630 GCA_036657555.1 Bacilli bacterium | reverse complement strand
ATAACAAGAGAAGAAGATGAAGAAAAACTTCAAAAAACAGCTTTAGCTTTGGCTTTAGAAAAAGGCAAAGAACTTGGTCTTAAAGAAGAAAAATTGATAATTGCTAAGGCCATGTTAATTAAAAATATTAATATTCAAACAATAAAAGAGTGCACAGGTTTAAGCGATAATGAAATTAATAATTTAAAATAAATGATTCAATTTGAATCATTTTAGATCGTTGACAAATAAGAAAAAATTATACTTATTTGTCTTTCTTTATAATTTTTGCATAAAAAAGAAGCGAATATGACAGTTATTACTATATTTTTTAAAAAATAAAAAGACTATCGACAAATTTATTTGTCAAAAGTCTAAGAGAATATTAATTCTCTTTTTTTCTTATAAACATTAGAAAAAAAGCTATCTATTATTTAAAAAGTGTGCTAAAATAGGAAAGTTACAAAAGAGGAGAAAAAATGGATTTTAAACAATTATTAAAGAAAAAAGAATTATTACAAGTAATCGAGGAAAGTGGTTTTACAAAAGCAACGCAAATACAGGAAGAAATTATTCCTTTAATTTTAGACGGCAATGATGTTGTTGGTCAAAGCCAAACAGGAACGGGTAAAACATTGGCTTTTGCAGCTCCTATATTAGAAACAATCGAAGAAAACAAACAAATTCAAACTTTGGTTTTAGCGCCTACTAGAGAATTAGCTATTCAAATAGCTAGAGAAATCGAAAAGTATAGTAAGTATACAAATATAAGTGTAACATGTGTATATGGAAGTAGTAGTATTGAAGATCAAATTAGAAGTTTAAAAAAAGGTTGTGAAATAGTTATCGGAACCCCTGGTCGGGTTAAAGACTTAATTAAAAGGAGAGTTTTAAAATTAACAGAAATTAAATTCTTCGTTTTAGATGAAGCTGATGAAATGTTAAGTATGGGCTTTCAAGAAGAATTAGAATTTATTTTTGAAAAAACTAATAATGATCGACAAGTTTTATTATTTTCAGCAACAATGCCTAAGCCAATTTTAAATATGGCTAAGAATTATATGTCGAGTGAATATAAACAAGTATCAGTTATAACGGATGTTAAAACAGCTGCTCATATTGAACAAAAATATTATTTAGTTAGTGATAAAACCAGAATTGAAGCAATGTGTCGAGTTATGGATTATTATAATCCTAAAAAAGCTATTATTTTTTGTCGAACTAAACGAAATGCTGATGAAGTATTAGAAAAACTATCGAATAAAGGATATAGTACGGATGTTATTCATGGCGATATAACTCAAGGTCAAAGAATAGCTACTTTAGACCGTTTTAAAGCAGGCATTTTTAATTATTTAATTGCTACTGATGTAGCAGCTCGTGGTATTCATGTTGATGATATTGAATTAGTAATTAATTATAATTTGCCTGAAAGTCACGAAGCTTATGTTCATCGAATTGGAAGAACTGGCCGAGTTGATAAAAAAGGTATAGCCGTAACCTTTATTAAAGAATCAGAACAAAGAATTCTTGGTTCATTAGAACATTTTACCGAAGCTAAAATAATAAAAACTGATTTACCAACTTTAAATGATATCTTACCTAATCGGGTAAATGAAGCTTTAGAAGAAATAAACAGTTTAAAAAATAATGGTGCAAAATTAAATTTATTCAAAGATTATTTAGATAAATTAGAAATTGAAGAAGTTAAAAATATAGCTAATCAATTATTAGAAAAAGAATTAACTAAAAATTTAGGATCGAACTTTAATACAAGTATTGATATAAAAGAAAAAAGAACAACTAGAAGTAAAGATCGTGTTTTAGATGATAGTATCAGAGTTTTTGTAACCATTGGTAAATTAGATAATATTGAAAAGAGAGAATTTTTAAAATTTATAGAAAAAACAGCTTCGGTTAAAGAAGGAACTTGTACCGGTGTTGAAATAATGACAAAATTTACTTTTATGAACATAAAAAAAGACTGCTATGATAAAGTCTTAGAAAAATGTAATAATATTAAATATAATGGAAGAATTATTAGAATTGAAAAAGCTAAAAAATAATTCTTTTTTTTTAATCTTTAAATCCATGATATAATAAATAAAGGTGATAAAATGGAAAAAATAATATTAGTCGACGGTAATAATTTATTGTTTAGAAGTTATTATGCAACTGCATATAACGGTAACTTTATGAAAAACAGTAAAGGCTTTCCAACCAATGCTTTATTTGGTTTTACTAACATGATGAATAAAATTATTGAAGAAGAAAAACCAACTTATATTATGGTAGCTTTTGATAAAGGTAAAACTTTTAGACATGATAAATATGATTTTTATAAACAAGGTCGAATTGAAACACCAAATGAATTAAAAATGCAATTTCCCATTGCTAAACAACTATTAACAGCTATGGGTATTAAATATTATGAAATAGATAATTATGAAGCCGACGATATTATTGGAACCTTTGCTAAATATTGTGATGAAGACCCTAATTTTATTGGGACAATTATAAGTAGTGATCGGGATTTATTACAACTTATAAGTAGTGATATTGATATTAAATTATTAAGACAAAAAGATTATATAAGATATAATAACACAACCTTTAAAGAAGATTATGGGATTGAACCCATTAATATTATTGATTTAAAAGCTTTAATGGGTGATAGCTCCGATAACATTCCTGGCGTTAAAGGAATTGGTGAAAAAACAGCTTTAAAGTTATTACAAGAATATAAAACCTTAGATAATGTTTATAACAATATTGCTAATATTAATGGTAAAATAAAAGAAAAATTAATAAATGATAAAAATAATGCTTATATGAGTTATGAAATAGCAACCATTGTTAAAGATGTTCCAATGGATATTAATATAATGGAAGTTAAATATGATGGTAAAAAAGATACCTTAAAAGCTTTATATGAAGATTTAGAATTTTACTCTTTTTTAAAAAAAGAAATACCTAAAAAAGAAGAAAAAATAAATGTTTCAATAGTAAATAATATTGATGAAATAAAAGTAAATGGTTCTTGTGCTATTTATTTAGAAATATTAGGAACTAATTATCATACCTCATCAATTATTGGTATGGGCGTGTATAATGAAACTAGTGCTTATTATATTCCTTTTGAAATTTTACAAAAAAACCCTTCTTTTTTAACAGACAATATAAAATATATTTATGATTTAAAAAAAACTTATGTTGCTTTAAAATGGCAAAATATAAAACTAGATAAAGTTAGCTTTGATACAATGATTGCAGCATCTTTACTTGATTATAATGTTAAAGATGATATTGCTTATTTAGCTAATAATTTAGGTAATGACTTTACTTTTTACGACAATTTTTATGGTAAAGGATCTAAAATAAAGATACCTTCTTTAGATATTTTAGCTAATCATATTGTTAGTAAAGCTAAATTTATTTATGACACAAAAGATTTATTTTATGATAAAATAAAAGAAGAAGAAATGTTAGAATTATTTGATGACATAGAAATGCCATTAAGTTATGTTTTAGGTGATATGGAATATGACGGAGTATATGTTAATAAAGATACTTTACAACAAATGGGTGAAGAAATAAAAATAAAATTAGAACTATTGAGCAATTCAATTTACAACATGGCTGGAACAGAATTTAATATAGCTTCGCCTAGTCAATTAGGAGTTATTCTATTTGAAAAACTTAATTTAGTACCCGGTAAGAAAGGTAAAAGTAATTACTCAACTGCTATTGATGTTTTAAATAAATTAAAAGGAAAACATCCAATTGTTGAATTAATTATTGAACACCGTATGTTGTCTAAATTATATTCAACTTATATTGAAGGCTTAATAAATACAATTATGGTTGATGGTAAAATTCATACAATATATACTTCTGTATTAACAAAAACGGGTCGTTTATCAAGTATAGAACCTAACTTACAAAATATTCCTGTTCGTAATAAATTTGGTCGTTTAATTAGAAAAGCTTTTGTTCCAAGCTTAAATTCAATTATTATAAGTGGCGATTATTCCCAAATTGAACTTCGTATTTTAGCACATATTTCTAATGTCGAATCATTAAAAAAAGCTTTTAAAGATGGACTAGATATTCATACTAAAACAGCTAGTGATATATTTAATATGGATCAAGAATTTGTAACAAAAGAAATGCGAAGAATTGCTAAAGCAGTTAATTTTGGTATTGTTTATGGTATAAGTGGTTATGGACTAGCTGAAAATCTTCAAATATCATTTAAAGAAGCTAAAACTTTTATTGATGATTATTTCAACCATTATCCCGGTGTGAAGGAATATATGGATAACGAAATTAAAAAAGCTTATGAATTAGGCTATACTAAAACTTTATTTAACCGCAAACGTTATATTCCAGAACTTAAAAATAGTAATTATATGATTAGACAAAGTGGGGAACGGATGGCCTTAAATACTCCAATTCAAGGAACAAGCGCTGATATTATAAAAAAAGCAATGGTTTTAATTGCTAAACGCTTTAAAGAAGAAAACATTAAATCAAAAATGATTTTACAAATTCATGATGAGTTAGTCTTTGATTGCTTAAAAACAGAACAAGAAAAATTAACTAACATAGTTATCGAAATTATGGAAAATGTTTGTCAATTAGATGTTCCACTTAAAATAGAAGTTGAAGCGGGTAATGATTGGTACCAAGCATAAGGAGATAAAAAATGAAAATTTGTGAAAATCCTGATATTTTAGAAATTATCAAAATGATAAAAGATATAACAGTTATATTAACAATTATTGCAAGTGTTGCCCTTGTAATTTTTTCGATGATAGACCTTTTAAAAGTTGTAACATCACCCGATGCCGATAATAAAAAAGGTTTTAATTCAATTATAAAAAGATTTATGGCAGCAGCTTTGGTTTTTCTTGTTCCCATTATAGTAGGTTTTGTTCTTAACATTACAGGAGAAACTTTAGAATATGGTAGTTGCATGGATAATGCTAATTCAACATATATTAATCAATCCTATGTAGTAAAAGCTGAATATATATTAGCAACGGCCGAAAAAAACAAAAATTATGATAATTTTTATAAAGCTCAAAAATATATTAATAAAATTAAAGATGAAGAAATTAATAAAAAAATGAATGAACGTTTAAAAACAGTTAAAAAATATTTAGATGATATAAAGAAGGCTCAAAATGAACCTTTGTATGATATAAACAATGATATTTTATATAATAATACGGGTGGTTACATAACCACAGGAAATAATACTAATTGTGAAGGAATGACAATGCTTAATATAGAACCTGACCCATCAATGGCTATTAATTTTTGGGCTAAAAAAGGTATTCTTACCGCTTCTAACTTTGTTTATCCCAAAGATAAACAAGGTAAATCATTAGGAGCTTGGCCTAAAAATTTTAATGGAAAGTCTACCATCTCAATAGGGAAAAGATATACAAGCAATTTAATTTTTCCTATGACACCTAGTAATGGTATATATAGATTTGGATATGAACATAGAGGAATTGATATAGCAGCCCCAGTTGGAGAACCTGTTTATGCTCCAGCTAGTGGAACATTAACATATTCAGCGTGGGGAGGAACTAAAAATAAAAGATGTTCTGAAACAGCTTATACCGTTCAAATTGCTCCTGATGAAGTTATAAATTATGGTGGTATTAGTAGTAATGATATATTTTTAACCCATTTAAGTGGCATTGTTAGAAATTGTAATAGTTCTAAAAATTGTAATTATAAAGTAAAAGCTGGAGAATTAATTGGTTTTGTCGGAACAGCTTCAAGTGGCTCAACTCCTGGTTTTGCTCCCCATTTACACATGTCAATATATAAACAAGGTAATTACGCTAATGGTTTGATGACAACCAAAATAGAAAGCCTATATGGACTTAAAAGTGGGCAAGCTAAAAAGGCAGGTGCCTAATGAAAAAAATAATTATCTGTATAGTTTTAATTTTAACAGGCTGTTCAGCTTCAAATAAAATTATAGAATATCAAAATATAAGTCAAATAATAGTTAAATTTTATAATACAAAAGAATATGATAAAACAAAAGTAAAAGAAAATCATCAAAAAGTCATTAATGATTATTTATATGAATTAACAACCGAAAATGTATTAATTGATTTAACTAAATATGAAGTTAAAACGGATATATATAAAACAGATAAACCTAATTCTAATATGGTAATAGTTGAAGATAATAAATGTTATATTCATTATAATGATTTAAATTTTATAGATTCAGAAAATGAAGAAATGGAAGATTATGCCGTTGTTGTTTGTAATGGATATTATATAAACGTTATAAAAGATATTGTTTATAATAACTATGGTAATATAATAAATAATCCACAACATGATTATAACTATTTAGGCTATATGAAAAATAAGGATGGCTATAATTTCGTTTATCAGTCATTTTATAACGGCGTAGGATTAGTCGTAAATTTAAAAGAAGAAAAAAAAGAATTAATTAAAATAACAACAACTTTTGAAGATGTAAATAATTATGAACTAAAAACTAAAGTTAAAAAAAATAATAAAATAGTTATTATTATAATTATTACATTATTAGCTGGAGGAATTATTTTAATAATAAAAAAAGTAAAAGATAACAATGATCTTTAAATTTTAGACAATTGACAAATAATCATTATAATGCTAAAATTAAAACACAAAGCAATGAAGGAATTAAGTAATAAATTAATTATTTTAAAGAAAGCTAGTGGTAGATGAAAACTAGTAATAATTATTTATGAAATCTACTCCTAGAGTGAAATGTAAACATTTCCGGGGAAACTCGTTAATTTAACTAAGACTATTAGTAGGATGGTACCGCATTTATGCTCCTATATTAATAGTTTTTATTTTAGAAAGGAAGATTATATGCTAGATATTAAATTTATAAGAGAAAATAAAGAGTTGGTAAAAGAAAACATTAAAAAAAAGTTTCAAGATCATAAACTTATTTTAGTTGATGAAGTAATAGAACTTGATTTAAAATATCGTGATGCTAAAGTAAAAGGTGATAATTTACGAGCTTTAAAAAATAAAAAAAGTGGGGAAATTGGGTTACTTATTAGTCAAGGTAAAAAAGAAGCCGCTGATTTGATTAAAGAAGAAATTAATAAATATGCTCAAACAATTAAAGAATTAGAAGAACAAGAAACTTCATTAGAAGAAGACATTAAAAGTAAAATGTTAGTTATTCCTAATATAATAGATGCTTCAGTTCCAATTGGTAAAGATGATAATGATAATGTTGAAATAAAAAGATTTGGGGAACCTAATGTTCCTTCTTATGAGATACCATATCATGCCGATATTTGTGAAGAATTAATGGGCTTGGATAAGGAAAGTGCTAGTCGAACTAGTGGTAATGGTTTTTATTATTTAATAGGTGATATAGCTAGATTACATTCAGCTATGTTATCTTATGCTCGTGATTTTATGATTGATAAAGGATTTATATATTGTATACCACCTTTTATGATTAGAAGTGATGTTGTAGCTGGTGTTATGTCTTTTGAAGAAATGGATGCTATGATGTATAAAATTGAAGGGGAAGACTTATATTTAATCGGTACAAGCGAACATTCAATGATTGGTAAATTTAAAGGACAAATTATTGATGAAAATAAATTACCTTTAACCCTTACTTCTTATTCACCTTGTTTTAGAAAAGAAGTTGGAGCTCACGGCTTAGAAGAACGTGGTTTATATCGTGTCCATCAATTTGAAAAACAAGAAATGGTCGTTTTATGTAAACCAGAAGAAGCTAGTAGTTGGTATGATAAAATGTGGTCTTACACAGTTGAATTTTTTAGGAGTTTAGATGTTCCTGTTCGAACACTTGAATGTTGTAGTGGTGACTTAGCTGATTTAAAAGTTAAGTCTTGTGATGTTGAAGCTTGGAGCCCAAGACAACAAAAATACTTTGAAGTAGGATCTTGTTCTAATTTAACAGATGCTCAAGCTCGTCGTTTAGGTATAAGAGCTAAAGGAAAAGATACTCCTTATTTAGTTAATACCCTTAACAACACCGTTTTAGCAACTCCACGGGGTTTAATAGCTGTTATAGAGAACAATTATAACGAAGATGGTAGTATTAATGTTCCACTTGCTTTACAACCTTATATGGGTGGTAAAAACGTAATTAAAAAGAACAACTAGTTCTTTTTTAACATAATATAAAAGGTGATGAAAATGCGAATTGGTGTAATTGATTCCGGAGTCGGTGGTTTAACCGTTTTAAAAGAATTAATAAATAAATATCCTCAAAATAATTATTTTTATTGTGGCGATAATATAAATATTCCTTATGGATCTAAAAATAAAGAACAACTTATTACTTTAACAGATAAAATGTTAACCTTTTTACTTAAGAAAAAAGTTGAAATGATTATTATTGCTTGTGGAACAATTAGTTCCAATATATATAATGAATTAAAAGAAAAATATACAACACCCATTTATGAAATAATTAGTCCAACAATAGATTATTTAAAAAAAAGACAATATAAAAAAGTCGCTTTATTAGCAACACCTATGACTGTTAAAAGTAAAGCTTTTGAAAATACTATTAAAATAGCTTGTCCTTTATTTGTATCCTTAATTGAAAATAATGATTATGGTTTAAAATTAGATGAAGCCATTAATTTGTATTTAAGTTCTTTAAATAATATTGATGCCTTAATTTTAGGATGTACACATTATCCTATTATTGAAGATAAAATAAGAATCAAATTAAAAAATGTCGATCTTATTAATATGGGTAAAATATTATGTGATAATTTGAATATTATTAATGGTAAACAAAAAGAAATAAAATTATATTTTAGTAAAGTAAATCCTAATTTAATAGCTAATATTGATAGAATAATTAAAGATAAATATGAATTAGAGGAGATACATTATGCCTGAATTACCAGAAGTTGAAACAGTTAAAGAAACATTAAAAAGAACTATTTTAAATAGAACTATTAAAAAAGTTGATATTTTTTATGAAGGCATGATTGAAAAACCAAGTTGTAGTGACTTTAAAAAAAAAATAATTAATCAAAAAATAATTGATATCAAAAGGAGAGGTAAATGGTTATTATTTGAATTAAATGATTATTATTTATTGAGTCATTTACGAATGGAAGGCAAATATTATTTAAAACAAGCTAGTGATATTATAACAAAACATCAGCATGTTATTTTTTATCTTGATGATGAAAGACAACTTAGATATAACGATACAAGAAAGTTTGGGCGAATGTATTTATTAAATAAGGAAGATACTTTTAATCAAAAGCCTTTAAATGAACTTGGTTTAGAGCCATGGGATAATAATTTAAATAGTAATTATTTACTAATAAAATTAAAAAATAAAAAATTACCCATTAAAACAACTTTGTTAGATCAAAGTATCATTGTTGGAATAGGTAATATTTATGTTGATGAAATCCTATTTTTAAGTAAAATAAATCCTTTTACTAAAAGTAATGAATTAAGTTTAGAACAATTAGATATGATTATTAAAAATACTAAAATCATTTTAGAAAAAGCCATTAAATTAGGGGGAACGACAATTAGAAGTTATACTTCTAGTGAAGGTGTTCATGGTCGTTTTCAAAATGAATTATTAGTCCATACCAAAGAAAATTGTCCCTTATGTAATAGTTTAATTAGTAAAACAAAAATAGGTGGTCGGGGAACTTATTATTGTAATAATTGTCAAAAATAGTATTATTTAATTTTTTATTATAAAAGAAGCTATTTTACTTTAGCTTCTTTTTTAACATCCATGATAACAGGTAAAATAATTGGTTTTCTTCCTGTTTTTTCATATATATAACTTAATAAATCATTAATAATAGCTGTTTTAATTTCATTTTGATTAGCTTTATTTTTAAGCTTATCAATAATTATTTTTTGACAAACTTTTTCAAGTTCATGCATTAAAGCAATATTATCATTAACTAAAACAAAACCTCTTGTTGTTATGTTAGGCATTGCTAATAAAGTATTATTACCAATACTTGTTGTAACAATAACAATTCCATCTTGTGACATCATTTTTCTTTCTTTCATAACCGCATTATCAATATCACCGATACGATTACCATCGACATAAACATCACTAGCACAAACACTTCCTTCTTGATAAACAAGACCATTTTTAATGTTTAAAACATCACCATTACTTAAAACAAAAGTATTTTCTTTAGGTATACCACATAATACAGCAATATCAGCATGACGTTTAAGCATTCGATATTCACCATGAAAAGGCATAAAATATTTAGGTTTAAATAATCTAATCATTAATTTTAATTCTTCACTACTAGCATGTCCTGATGTATGAACATCACTTAAGGATGTATTAGTATAAACCTTGACACCTTTTAAATATAATTTATTAATAGTTCTTGATATACTAACCGCATTACCTGGAATAGCTGAAGAAGAAAAAATAACTGTATCTTCATTACGTAATTTTATTTGGCGATGTGATCCATTAGCAATTCTACTTAAAGCAGCTAAAGGTTCTCCCTGACTACCAGTACATAATAGACATATTTTATTATCCGGTAACTTATTAGCTTCTTCTGGCGATATAAAAATATCTTTATTTTTAATATAGCCACCTTCAATAGAAATTTCAATATTATTAGTCATACTTCTACCAAAAATAGCTATCTTACGATTGTTTCTTTTACATGTATCAACAATATGCTTAAGCCGATAAATATTAGAAGCAAAAGTAGCAATAATGATACGACCATTATGGACTTTAAATATATCACCTAAAGCCTCATCAACTTTAGATTCACTAGCCGACATACCTTCATTTAAAGCATTAGTACTATCACTTAATAATAAAGTGACACCTCTTTTACCAATCTCCGCCATTTTATGAAGATTAGCCATTGGTCCAATTGGCGTAAAATCAAATTTGAAGTCACCCGTTGTAACAATCGTTCCATTTGGAGTATGGATACATATACCATGACTATCAGGTATTGAATGCGTCGTCATAAAAAATTCAACACTCATATTTTTATATTTAAAATGACTATCTTCTGTATAAACAAATAAGTTTTTATATTGAATATTTCTTTCTTCTAACTTCTTTCTAATTAAACCAACTGCTTGATTAGGAGCATACACAGCCGGAATATTAACAGTTTGCAATAAAAAAGGTATTGCTCCAATATGATCTTCATGGCCATGTGTTATAAATAAAGCTTTAATTTTACTTTCATTCTTCTTTAAAAAAGTAAAATCAGGAATAACATAATCAATACCCATTAAATCTTGGGGAAAAGTTACCCCAGCATCAGTTATAATTATTTCATTATCATACATAACACAATACATATTTTTACCAACTTCACCTAGGCCACCTAGAGCAAAGACTTGGGTTATATTATTATCTTTAAATTTCATAGTTTCCTCCTTTCTTTTTAAGATTAAATGCAACTTCATAATTATACATGTTTTATTGTAATTTGTCTAGTTATATTTGTTGACTTATCTTAAAATATAAAGTAATATATATCTTATAAGGAAATTATAGTTTTTTAAAAGGAAGGTGATTAAATGAGTATTTTTGGTAAGTTTAAAGATCTATTTACCTTAAAAGATAAACCTATTTTAGATACTTATCAAGCCGGTTTAGAAAAAACAAGTAAAGAATTTGTTTCTAAAATAAGCTTATTGAATAATAAATATAAAAAAGTAACTGATGATTATTTTGATCAACTAGAAGAAATATTTATTATGGCTGATATTGGCGTTAATACCGTTATTAAATTTATTGATAAACTTAAAAAAAGAGTTAAAAATGAAAATATCATTGATTCTAAAGATTTAATGGATATTATAATTGATGAAATGTTTATTATTTATGTTAATAATGAAATTATTGTTAATAAAATAAATTATAATCCAAGTGGACCAACCGTTATTTTATTTGTTGGTGTTAACGGAGTTGGTAAAACAACAACTATTGCCAAAATGGCTTTCAAATTAAAAAAAGAAGGTCATAAAGTTTTATTAATAGCTGGTGATACCTTTAGAGCTGGAGCTATTGAACAAATAAAAGAGTGGGGACTTAAAATTAATTGTGATGTTGTAAGTTCCGATATAGCTGATGCTTCAAGTATTATTTATGACGGATTAAATAAAGCTCTTAAAGAAGATTATGATGTTGTTTTAATTGATACAGCTGGAAGATTACAAAATAAAATTAATTTAATGAATGAATTAGATAAAATCAATAAAGTAATTAACAAAGTAATACCCCAACAACCATCAGAAACATTATTAATAATAGATGCAACGACTGGTCAAAATGGTATTAGTCAAGCAAAAAACTTTAAAGAAATTATTGATATTACAGGCATTGTTTTAACTAAATTAGATGGAACAGCTAAAGGCGGTATTGTTTTAGGTATAAAAGATAGTATCAATATACCAGTTAAATTTATTGGCCTAGGCGAAAAAGAAGAAGATTTACAAACCTTTGATATTGAAAAATATATATATGGTTTGTTCGGAGGAGAATTATGAAAAAAACAGATGATATCGTTAGTCAAATAGCTTTATTACTACAAATAGTTTTAGGAATTTTTGTTTTAACCTTTGCAATAGCTAGTCTTTTTGAAAGAGAATTATTTATTATTTGTGAAATTTTAATCGGTTTACTTATGTTTGTTATAGCTTATAATAATCAAAAAATATATAAAAGAAAATATATGACAGTAGTTTATATCGGCTTAGGCATTGTCATTATTACTTCTTCATTATTTGCTTAATATGGAAAATAAAGTATTATTATGTAATCTATATGATTATTATTTTGTTTTATTAACCGATCAACAACAATTATTTTTTAAATATTACTATTTTGATGATTTATCATTAAGTGAAATAGGCTTCAGTTTTGGCGTTAGTCGTAACGCTGTTTATAGTTGCTTAAAAGGTGTTGTAACTAAACTTAAAGATTTTGAACTAAAATTAAAACTATATGAAAAAAGTATTGCCATAAAAAAAATCATCAAAGATATTGATGATAATGTTAAAAAAGAAATTAATAATTTAATTTAAACACCTATTTTATTACTGTTTTCTAAAAATAATTCATTGACATTTATATTTAAAGCTTTAGCAATTTTAAACAAAGTTTTAAATGTTAAATTTTTAAAACTTTTTTCACCTTCAATTTGTTTTATATAGGAAACACTAAGATTAGCTTTTTCAGCTAATTGCTCTTGCGTTAGGTTATTATTTTTACGATAAGTTTTAATATTATTAATTAAATTATAATATTCACTTGAAATCATATAATCACTCCAAACTGGCAATATTTACCAATATGTATATTTTCTCATAAATTTTTAAATATTACAGTACACTATTGGTGTACTTTGTGATATAATTAATACGAGGTGGGTTATGAATATAAAATTAAAAGAAATGCGTTATGAAAACAAATACACAACAAAAGATATGGCACTTAAATTAGGAATAAGTCGTCCTTTTTATAGTCAAATTGAAAATGAACGAAGGAATTTGTCTTATAAAATGGCTTTAAATATAGCAGCCGTTTTCAAAATGAAACCTGATGATATTTTCTACGATGAATTTAAAGAAAAAATGTAAACATTTTTTAAAACATATAAAACTTTTACTTGACTTATTACTCTATAACCTTTAAAATGATAATAGAGTGAAAACTCGAAATGAGAAAGTGGAGGTAATATATGAGTAATATTATGTCTTCCATTTTATTTGGTGTATTGGGACTTTTTGTCGGAATGATTATCATGATCATACTAAATTATGTCAAGGCCAGTTCTGCCAGTAAGAAAGCAGAAGCAATATTAGAAAAAGCACGTAAAGATGCTGATAAAATTAAACGTGATTATCTATTAGATGCAAAAGAAGAAGCTCACAAAATTAAAATCGAAACAGAAAATGTTGTTAAAGAAAAGAAAAATGAAGTTAAAGATTTAGAAGATCGTTTAATGTTACGAGAAAGTAATATTGATAAACGAGATCAAACTTTACAAAACCGTGAGCAAATGTTAGAAGAAAGAGAAAATAATTTAGTAAATAAACAAAGAGATATTCAAAAAGAACAAGATAAAGTGGAGGAAATCAAAAAAGAACAAGTTGAGTTGTTAGAAAAAATAGCTGGTTATTCTAAAAATCAAGCTCGTGACTTAGTTATGAAAAAAGTCGAAGAAATGATGAATTTAGAAATAGGAGCTTATATCAAAGACCGTGAAGTTGAAGCCAAACTAGAAGTTGATAAAAAAGCCAAATCATTATTGGTAAGTTCAATGCAAAAATATTCTGGTGATGTAGCTAGTGATCAAACTGTAACGGTTGTTAGTTTACCAAGCGATGATATGAAAGGCCGTATTATCGGTCGTGAAGGAAGAAACATTAGAGCAATTGAAGCTGTTACAGGCGTTGATTTAATTATTGATGATACCCCTGAAGCTATTGTTTTATCAAGCTTTGATCCATATCGTCGTGAAATAGCTCGTGTAACAATTGAAGGCTTGATTAAAGATGGCCGTATTCATCCGGGCCGTATTGAAGAACTATATGATAAAACTTCTAAAGAAATGCAAAGTAAAGTATTAGAATACGGAGAATCAGCTTTATTTGAATTAGGAGTTACCAAAATAGAACCAGAATTACAAGAAATATTAGGTAAATTACATTTTAGAACTAGTTATGGTCAAAACGCTTTAAGACATTCAATCGAAGTCGGACACTTAGCTGGCATTATGGCTGGTGAACTAGGTGAAAATATAGCCCTAGCTAAAAGAGCCGGTTTATTACATGATATTGGTAAATCAATCGATCATGAAGTTGAAGGCAGCCACGTCGAATTAGGAGCTAATTTAGCCCGTAAATATAAAGAAAACGACGTTGTTATCAATTCAATCGAATCACATCATGGAGATACCGAAGCAACAAGCGTTATTTCAGTATTAGTAGCAATAGCTGATGCTTTAAGTGCTTCCCGACCAGGAGCTCGAAATGACTCCTTAGAAAATTATGTCCAAAGACTACAAGAACTTGAAAAAATAGGCAATGAAATGCCCGGCGTTGAAAAATCCTATGCAATGCAAGCCGGACGTGAATTAAGAGTAATTGTTAAACCAGATAAAGTTGATGATGTAACAAGCTATAAAATAGCTCGTGATATTAAAAATAAAATTGAAGAACAATTACAATATCCAGGAACAATTAAAGTTATTGTTATAAGAGAAACTAGAGCTTTAGAAGAAGCTAAATAGTTTCTTTTTCTTTAAAAATAATTTATTATTCTCATAATAAACTTTATGCAGTTTTTCTGCAGTTTTTCTTCAATTATTTTATTTATAATAGTATTGGTGATGCAATTGCTAAAATAATTATTTTAAAATCTTTATAGAAATATAATATAACTAAATACTTTATAACATTGACTATAATTAAAGAATACTTATATTGTTTAAAAGAAATAAAATAGTTTTATATAAATTAGAAATTAATTCTAAATCATTAATCAGTCAGTAATTAAAAAAATGGTGAATTCTCAAAGTAAAAACACGCAATAAGGATTTGAATATAAATGCAAAT
>JAVXGE010000014.1:0-15666 GCA_036657555.1 Bacilli bacterium | reverse complement strand
TCCTTTCTATTAAGTAATTTGTTTTGTTACCATAATTAAATTATACCATAAATTAAATTGATAGTCAATATCGATTTGTAAATTTGTGCAAAATTCAATTTTGTTTTAAAACATCCGAACAACGATGACAAATTTCACCATCCATCTCATCTTTATCAAAATAACTCCAACATCTTTCACATTTAAATCCATCAAATGGTTCGACTTTAACGGAACAATTATCATATTTAGGTAATGAGTCTTTAGTTAAAACAACTTTAGAAACAATTAATAAGCGTTGAAGATTATCTTTAAAATAATTAATAAATGCTTCATCATCAATATTCAAATAAACTTTAGCTTCTAAACCTTTACCGATTAATTTATTATTACGAGCTTCTTCTAAAGCTTTATAAACATCAGATTTAATTTTAAAGAATTTATCCCAAAGGTTTAAGATAATATCTTTATCTACATATTCTTTAAAAGATGGATTTTTTTCTAAATGGATGCTTTTATTATGATGTGGTAGTAATAGATAAACTTCTTCGCTTGTATAAGGTAAAATAGGTGCTAATAAGGTAATTAAGGTTGTTAAACATTCGTATAAAACGGTTTGACAACTTCTTCTAATTAAGGAGTTAGAAGATTCAATATATAATATGTCTTTAGTAAAATCTAAATAGAAATTAGATAAAGTAAATGATACATAATTATTAACAATTTTAACTATTTCTTGGAAGTTATAATTTTCATAAGCACATTTAATATTTAAGACTACTTCATTTAATTTGACCATCATATATTTGTCGTAAATAAGCATATCGTCAAAAGCAACTTTATTTTTATCGTGATTATAATCAAATAAATTACCTAGCATAAAACGATATGTGTTTCTTATTTTACGATAGCTTTCTTTAACTTGATTAATTAAGTCATCACTAATTCTAACATCTTCGGTGTAATCAACGCTAGCTACCCAAAGTCTTAAGATTTCAGAGCCGTGTAAGCGAATCATTTTAAGGGGGTCAACGGTATTGCCTATACTTTTACTCATTTTGTTTCCTTTAGCATCTAAGACAAAGCCATGTGATACTAAGTTTTTATAAGGGGCTATGCCATGAACGGCAACACCACAGATTAAAGATGAGTTAAACCAACCACGGTATTGATCGGAGCCTTCTAAATATAAATCGGCTGGATATGGTAATCCTCTTTCAACTAAAACGGAAGTATGGGTTGAACCTGAGTCAAACCAAACATCCATAATGTCTTGTTCTTTAGTAAATAAACCATTCGGACTATTTACGTTAGTATAACCTTTAGGTAATAAATCTTTAGTTTCCCAACTAAACCAAATATTAGATCCATGTTGTCTAAATAAGGTAGAAACATTCATCATAACATCATAATCAATTATTTCACTACCATCTTCATTGTAGAAAATTGGGATTGGTAAACCCCAAACTCTTTGCCTTGAAATACACCAATCACCACGGTCTTTGATCATATTATATAATCTTGTTTTACCCCATGAAGTATGAAAGGTAACATTGTTATCTAATTGATCTAATAATTCTTTTCTAATTTTTTCAATGCTACAAAACCATTGAGCAGTAGCACGAAAAATAACAGGTTTTTTAGTACGCCAATCATGAGGATAACTATGGGTTATAAATTTAAGTTTTAATAAACAACCTAGTTCTTCTAATTTGGTAACGACCTCTTTATTAGCGTCTTCAAAATATAGACCTTCAAATTCTCCAGATTCACTGTTTAAAATACCTTTATCATCAACGCCGTTTACCATGCCTAAATTAAATTGTTTACCGATATTAAAGTCATCAACACCATAAGATGGAGCAATATGAACTAAACCAGTTCCGGCTTCTAAGGTGACATGATAACCAACAACAACTAAACTAATACGATTCATAAAAGGATGTTTATATGTTATATCAGATAAAAGATTTCCTTTAAAGGTTGATAATACTTGATAATCTGTCCATCCAAATTCTAAAGCTAAAGAGACTAATAAATCACTAGCTACAATATAGTTTTTATTATTAACTAAAACTTTACTATAAAGAAAATCCTCACCGACAGCAATACCTAAATTACCTGGTAAAGTCCAAGGTGTGGTTGTCCAAATAACTAAATTATCGCCGGTAGATACATAATCATTTCCTTTAACTACTTCAAAAGCTACATAAATGGAAGGATCCTTACGGTCTTTATATTCAATTTCAGCTTCGGCTAAAGCTGATTCACTAGATGGTGACCAATAAACAGGTTTTAAACCTTTAAATATTAAACCACGTTTAGCCATTTTAGCAAAGACTTCAATTTGTTTAGCTTCAATATCTTTAGTATAAGTAATATAAGGATGATCCCAATCAGCAATAACATTTAAGGCTTTAAAATCTTCTCTTTGTTTATTAACTTGTTCCTCAGCATATTCTAAACAAAGTGTTCTAAAAGCACTTTTACTCATACTTTTACGGTCAACACCACTTTTAGTAATGGCTGTTTCAATAGGTAACCCATGAGTATCCCAACCAGGAATATAAGTTACATTAAAACCTTCCATCATCTTATAACGATTAATGAAATCTTTTAAAATTTTATCCATAGCATGACCAATATGAATATTGCCATTAGCATAAGGAGGACCATCATGCAAAATAAAAGATTTATTATCTTTATTTTGTTCTTTTATTTTATTATATAAATCCATATCTTCCCATTTTTGACGCATTAATTTTTCATTATCAGGTAAATTACCCCGCATACTAAACTCTGTTTGAGGCATCAATAAACTATCTTTGTAATCCATAAACTTTCATCTCCTATAAAAAAAAGATCGTACTTAAGGGCGAAAATTCGCGGTACCACCTTATTTTTTTCTCTTAACTATAACGCGTTACCGTTCTTTTGAAACATCCAAAGTGATTTGTATATTTTATTTTTATTAGCTTCCACCAACTACTAATTCTCTATTTAAAAATATTAAATATACCGTCTTTTTCATCTGTTATAAATCTATTTTTTCAATATCATCAACTAATTCAAGTTGTGTTTCAATTATTTCTTTTAAACGTTTTTTAAATATTTTAACATTACGTTTTAACATATCAGCTTCTTTTTCAATACCTTCAGCTTTAATTAAAGCTTCATTAACAATGCGACTAGCATTCTTTTTAGCATCATTAACAATAATTTCTCTTTCTTCATGAGCCGTTAATTTAATTTGTTCACTTGTTTTTTCAGCCATTAAAATAGCTCTTTTTAAAGTATCTTCCATATTTTGGAAAGAAACAACTTTATCTTTTAAAACAAGATAATCTTGTTGCATTTTTAAAAGATCTTTTATTTGATTATCTTTTTCTTTATTTTCATTAACCATAACTTCAACTTGATTAATTATCTTATCTAAAAAAGCATTAACTTCTAAAGGATCATATCCTCTTAACACCTTTGTGAACTTTTCCATAACTCTCACCTCAAATTAGTTTTACCATTCAATATTAATATCAGCATTGTCGTGAATATCTTTACCTTCAGTTTCATCAGTTATTTTACCATTTACCTTAACATTGTTTGGTGTACATAAAAATATTCCACCACCAACTTTTTGTAAATCGCCACCAATAGCATAAATTGTACCACTTAAGAAATCAACAATTCTTTTAGCTTGTTCACTAGTAACTCTTTTTAAATTAACAACAACTGTATTTCTATTTTTCAATTGATCAGCAATTTGTTGTGTTTCTGAAAAAGCTCTTGGTTCAAGTAAAACTAACTTAGTACTACCATCTTCTTCAATCGCTTCTCCAGCTTTTAAATCATAATATTGATCAGATAACCCTTCTGCTAAAACATCAGGTTCTTCGGTAACAAACCATTTTTTTATATTTAATCCCATCTTTTATCCTCCCGCTAGTTTTACAACTATCAATCTATAACATAAGTTTAACACATATTTAATAAATTGTGAACAGTTTTTTTATAATTTTAGTTTATTATTATTAAAATTCTATTTTTTTATTAATATAATCCACTAAATTATCTATTTTAACAACATCTTGTTCCATCGTATCTCTATTTCTAACAGTTACTGTTTTATTAGTAATTGTTTCATCATCAATCGTAATACATAAAGGTGTACCAATCACATCATTACGACGATATCTTTTACCAATATTACCAGCTTCATCATAATTAACCATAAAATATTTAGATAAATTATGATATATTTCTGTAGCTAAAGAACCATGGTTTTTTTTAACAAGTGGTAAAACAGCAGCTTTATAAGGAGCTAAATAAGGATGAAGTTTTAAAACTTCTCTTTCTTCCCCATTTTCTAATGTTTCACAACAATAACTATTACATAAAAAAGTTAAAACCATACGATCACAACCCAAGCTAGGTTCAACAACATAAGGAATGTATTTTTCATTAGTAATTGGATCTAAATAAGCCATACTTTGATTAGAAAATTGTTGATGTTGCGTTAAATCATAATTTGTTCTTGAAGCTACTCCCCATAATTCACCCCAACCGAATGGAAATTTATATTCAAAATCAGTTGTAGCATTACTATAAAAACTTAATTCTGCAGCATCATGATCTCTTAATCTTAATTTATCTTCCTTAATACCTAAATCAAGTAACCATTTATGACAATAATCTTTCCAATAATTAAACCATTCTATTTCCGTACCAGGTTTACAAAAAAATTCTAATTCCATTTGTTCAAATTCTCTTATTCTAAAAATAAAATTACCCGGCGTTATTTCATTTCGAAAACTTTTTCCGACTTGAGCTATACCAAAAGGAACTTTAAGACGCATACTTCTTTGAACATTTAAAAAATTAACAAATATTCCTTGAGCTGTTTCCGGCCTTAAAAAAATAGTATTGGTATTATCCTCGGTTACACCTTGAAAAGTTTTAAACATTAAATTAAACTTTCTTATATCGGTATAATCTAATTTACCACATTTAGGACAAACAATATTATGTTCTTTAATATAATCCATTAATTGTATATCCGATAAACCCCCAGCATCAACTTCACCTTTCGTAAAATCTTCAATCAATTTATCAGCTCTATATCTTGTCTTACAATGCCGACAATCAACTAAAGGATCATTAAACGTCTTAATATGACCGCTAGCCTCCCAAGTCTTAGGATTCATTAATATAGCACTATCCATACCAACATTATATTGACTTTCTTGAACAAACTTCTTTAACCAAGCCTTCTTAACATTATTTTTTAATTCCATACCAAGCGGACCATAATCCCAAGTATTAGCTAAACCTCCATATATTTCACTACCTTGAAATATAAAACCATATTGTTTACATAAATTCACTAATTGTTCCATACTAAGTTCTTTCATCTTTATCAATACCTTTCTATTTTTAATTGATAGCCTTGTTCTTTTTCTTGTAATTCTAAAACAACTTCTAAATATAAATTATATATAGCTATATCTTCTATCATAATACTTTTATAATCAAATGCTATCTTTTTATATTTATCAAAATCTTCTTTATATAAAACCTTATCTTGTAAATTATTCTTAATAATAAACTCCTTAATTAATAATTTTATCAACCTTTTTTCTTCTTTTGGTATACTACCATCAAGTAAACATAAGGCATTATAATCAACCACATAATTTATATTTAAAAAAGAACATTCTTGTCGTAAAGCAAGATATAAAGTTTTAATACTGTCTAATGAACTAACTTTATCTATAATAGTTTTAAATTTATTAGCTTCAACCTTTTTACGTAAATCAGGAAATAAAACATCTATATTTTTTTCAAAAGCTAATGTAAAAGTTCTTTTTTCACCATTTATTACAACACATTTTTTATCTAAATAATGATTAATAAAAGCTCTATAATTACACCCACTTATATGATTATTAAGTAAAAAGCTATCCAATAAAGTAGGACATAATTCTTTGGGATTACTCCTTAACTTATCTAAATCACATCCATACATACTAATACTATTATATTTAATACCATTAGACCCTGGAATACTTAATCTTGTTTCTAATTTATTGTTAACATATCGACCTGATAAAACAGCATTCTTAAAATCACCATTTATAAATCTTTGAATATTACTTATCGTTACCATAAAATCTCCTTAAAATATTAAAAAAACACTAAAATATATTACTTCTATATACCTATTTTATTATTTATTAGTTAAATAGTCAAGCTTTATCTAGTTTTTTAAAGATAAAGATAATTTATGACAATTTTCATCATAAGGTCCAATTGTTATATATTTATTTTCTAATCCTAATCGACAATTTTCTAAAACATAATTATATAATAACCACCCTAATTTATTCATTTTTATAACATCATCTTCATTAAATAAATCATTTAATTTTTTTCTTTTTTTATCATCTAAAATCAAATAAGATTCTTCTTTTTTAACCTCTTTAGCTTTATATTTATTTTTTAATAATTGATAAGCTTTATATAAATAACTTAATTTAATGTTTTTATTATTATCACTCATTTTAGTAGTAATATCTAACATATCATCACTAGCTTCAATATAACCAAAAAAATCATAAAGCATATTAAATGTTTCATCATTTAAATATATCCTTTTTTCATATAAATAATTACTATATACACTAAATAATAAACATAAATAATCAATATTTGTCATATTACCAACTCCTATTAAGTCATATTCTATTATTAATTAACTAATTAGTCAAGTTAAATTGATGAAAAAAACGGCAAATGAATTGTCGTTTATTTTACTTTTTCAAATTGTGAATTATATAAACTAGCATAAAAACCTTTTTTATTTAATAATTCTAGATGATTACCTTGTTCAACAATATCACCGTCTTGCATAACTAAAATTAAGTCAGCATCTTTAATAGTTGATAATCGATGAGCAATAACAAAAGAAGTTCGACCTTTCATTAATTCATCCATTGCTTTTTGAATTAAAATTTCTGTTCTTGTATCGACACTACTTGTTGCTTCGTCTAAAATTAAAACTTTAGGATTAGCTAATATTGCTCGAGCAATAGTTAATAATTGTTTTTGACCTTGAGATATATTACTAGTTTCTTCATTTAGTTCCATATTATAAGCTTCTGGTAATGTTTGAATAAAATGATGAACATGGGCTTTTTTAGCAGCTTCAATAACTTCATCATCACTAGCATCTAATTTACCATACCTTAAATTTTCCATAATACTACCATTAAATAGCCAGGTATCTTGTAAAACCATGCCAAAGATATGTCTTAAATCACTACGATTAAAGTCGTTAATATTATGGTTATCAATTAAAATAGCTCCATCGTTAACGTTATAAAACCGCATTAATAATTTAATCATGGTTGTTTTACCAGCTCCGGTAGGTCCAACAATGGCTACTTTCATACCTTGTAAAATAGTGGCATTAAAATCTTTAATAATGATTTGTTTCGAATTATAACCAAATTTAACGTGGTCGAAAGTTACATTACCAGCAATATTAGTAACTGCTATTGGGTTTTGTAAAAATATATTTTCTTCTTTTTCATCTAAGAAAATAAAAACTCTTTCAGCAGCTGCTACCATTGATTGTAACATTGTTGAAACTTCAGCTAATTCAACAATTGGTTGGGTAAAATTACGCGTGTATTGAATAAATGATTGAATATTACCAACGGTAATTCGACCTTTCATTGCAAATAAACCACCAAAAATAGCTACTAAAACATAACCTAAATTACCAATAAAGCTCATTATCGGTTGCATTAAACCAGATAAAAATTGACTTTTCCAACCGGCTTGCGATAAAGAATAATTATCTTGTTCAAATTTATTAATTATTTTATCTTCGGCATTAAATACTTTAATAACACTATGACCAGAAAACATTTCTTCAATTTGACCATTAACATTAGCTAAATAAGCTTGTTGATTAGTAAAATGTTTTTGACTTTTTTTAACGACTTTCATTATGATAAAAGAAGCAAGTGGTAAAATAAGTAAAGCAATAAAAGTCATTGGGACATTAATGGTTAACATCATAACTAAAACACCAATAATGGTTACAACGGAAGTTATTAATTGGGTGGCACTTTGATTTAAGCTTTGACTTAATGTATCAATATCATTAGTAATTAAAGATAAAACTTCACCATGTGATTTGGTATCAAAATATGATATTGGTAATCTATTAATTTTTTCACTTACTTTTTTTCTTAGATCATAAGTATATTTCTGACTAACATTAGTCATTATAAAGCCTTGAATATAAGCTAAAACAGCACTTATTATATATAAACCTAGTAAGAATAAAAGAATTGATCCTACTTTATGAAAATTAACGCCAGCACCACCAGTTAATTTACTAATTAAGCCATTAAATAACTCGGTTGTGGCATTACCTAATATCTTGGGTCCGACGATTGAAAAAATAGTACTAGCGACGGCAAAAACAACAATAACAATTAAAGCTATTCGATGTTTTTTCATACTTTTAAATAATCTTTTTAAGGTTCCTTTAAAATCTTTAGGTTTATCAATTGTTTTTGAAGCTATGGGTCCTTTTTTATTCTTCATTTAAAAGTTCCTCCTTTGATAATTGTGATAAAGCAATCTCCTTATAAACTTCACAATTATCCATCAATTCTTTATGGGTTCCGCATCCAACAATATGACCATTATCTAAAACAATAATTTTTTCAGCATTCATAACGGTACTTATTCGTTGGGCAACAATTAAAATGGTTTTATTGGAAGTTTCTTTAGCTAAAGCTTTTCTTAGTTTGGCATCTGTTTTATAATCAAGAGCTGAGAAACTATCATCAAATATATATATATCTGGATCAATAGCAATAGCTCGAGCAATGGCTAATCTTTGGCGTTGACCACCTGATACATTAGTTCCACCTTGAGATATTTCACTATTATATTTATCTTTTTTATCATTAACAAATTCACTAGCTTGACTAATACGTGTCGCTTTTTCCATTTGTTCTTTATCCATATTTTCTAAACCAAGGCCAATATTTGATTCAATAGTTCCTGTAAATAACATTCCTTTTTGAGGAACATAACCAATTTTTGATCTTAAATCTTTTAATTTAACATCTTTAATATTAATACCATCAATTAAAATTTTACCTCCAGTAACATCAAAAAAACGTGGTATTAAATTAATTAAAGTTGATTTCCCACTACCTGTTGAACCAATAAAAGCGGTGGTTGTTCCAGGTTTAGCTGTAAAATTAATATCTTCTAAAACATCTTCTACGGCATCTGGATATCTAAAATAAACATCTTTAAATTCAATTACACCATTTGATGAATTAAAAGTTAAAGGTTTAATTGGATCTTTAATAGATGGTTCTTTTGATAAGACTTCGCCAATTCTTTTCATTGAAACAATAGCTCTTGGAACCATTATCGAAACCATAGAAATCATTAAAAAAGCCATAATTATTTGCATTGTATAAGTTATAAAAGCCATTAAAGTACCTATTTGCATTGTTCCTAAATTAATTTTAGAAGCCCCAACCCAAACAATTAAAATACAAATACCATTCATAATAAACATCATGGTTGGCATCATTACAGTCATTACTTTATTAACAAATAAATTAACTTTAGTTAAATCTTTATTAGCTTTATCAAAACGTTTTTCTTCATGAGCTTCATTTGAAAAAGCTCTTATAACAGGAATACCGGTTAATATTTCTCTTGACACTAAATTTAATTTATCAATTAATTTTTGAACAATATTAAATTTAGGCATTGCTACAATAAATAAAATAATAACAATACTAATAATCATTAAAACGGCTAAACCTATTACCCAACTCATATCACTGCCACTAACTTTATTTAAAGCTCCGATTCCAACAATTGGAGCATAAAAAACAATTCTTATAAGCATAACAACTAACATTTGAACTTGTTGAATATCATTAGTTGATCTTGTAATTAAAGATGAAGTTTGAAAATATTCAAATTCATTATTAGCATAAGTCATAACTTTATTGACAACTTTACTTCTTAAATCACGGCCTAATTTAGCAGCTATTTTACTTGAAATAAAAGTTGTAACAACCGCGATAACCATAGCTAATAAAGCAAGACCAAGCATCTTTAAACCTCTTATAACAATATAATCCATTTGTATTTTATCAACATTTATCCCAATATGTTGATATTCACCTTTAACATACATAACACTTATTTGACTTAACATATTACTTTCATAATCTTCGAATTTTGCTTTCATATCAACAACAAGCTTAGTTAAATCTTCTTCACTCATCATTTTTAACATTTCAAAAATATCCATATCGGGTATAACTTTATCCCCAAATATTTGAGTTTTATCAAAATCATCTTGCCCTAAAGTATAAACTAAAACCGTTGGCATCCTTAAAATAGCATCTAGTTGTTCTTCTTTAGTTGCATCATTTAAAACATAAATATTTTCACTGTTTAATAACGGATATTTTTTAACATCACCGTTATCTTTAGTAACTAAATCATAACTATTTTTTAATATTTCTTTTTCTTCTTTATTAGTAAAAAGTAATAATTTATCAAATTCACTTTGACTAATAACTTTCAAAGCTGAATTTTCTATTCCTCCTTGTTGAATACCAATATTAATAATTTTAGATGTATAATCTGGTAACGATAAATCACATGATGCTTGAATAAATAATAAGACAAATACGACAATTATGGGAAAAGTATACTTACTAATTGTTTTAAATATTTCTTTCATAAATCCTCCTATATAATATTTTCAAGTATTTTATTTAATACTTTTTCAAAGATAATTAAATCTTCTTTAGAAATATCTTTTACTATCTTTTGTTCCATCATATTAAATGAAGTAAGTATTTCTTGATACATTGAAATACTTTTAGTTGTCAAATGAATCGTTTTAAACCGAGCATCCTTTTTACTAATTGTTTTTTTTATAAAACCTTTAGTTTCTAATCTATTTAATAAACCATTAATGGTAGGATTAGAAAGTTTAAAATTTTTCTCAATATTTCTTTGACTTATATCTTCATCTTTATTTTGATACAGATAAATTATAATATGTAATTGGGATATTGTTAAATCAAATTGTTTTAAATTATCATTCATTCCTTGATGCATAATATTAAATATTCTCTTAAAAGTTATTCCAAGTGGCTTCATTTTTTTCATCTCCAATACATAGCACGCTATACATTATATGGTAATAAAAAAAGGATGTCAACCCTTTTTTCAAACTATGTGAAAATTTGTTATTTAACAACTAACTTGTTTAAATTTTGAATAAAACCCTTACTTTTTAAATATAATCCGGTATATTTATCATAATAAGCATCTAAAAAATAATTTATTTCTTCTTTAACTTTATTATCTATTTCAACTTTACTTATTTTTGAAATATCAACGTAATAAAACATTCTTATTAATTTAATAGCTTTTTCACTAACTATTTTTTCATCGGTTTTGCACTTATTACATACGTAACCACCTAGTCTTATAGAAAGGGTTGAAATTGATGTTTTAGACCCACATAAAGCACATTCATCAATAATTGGCATAACCCCTAAATAATCTAAATATTTAAGTTCAATAATATTCATAATAACCATTGGATCATAATTATCATCAATTTTTAACAAACCATTTATTAATAAATCATATATATCTAAGCGACCATTTTGTTTTAAAACTTGTCCTGTTAACTCTAATAAAAATGAAGCATAACTTATTTTATTAATATCTTTTTTAATGTTTTTAAAAGAATTAATAATATCAACATTGGTTAAAATAGATAATTTATCCGGTTTATAATAAATAGTAAAATAGCCAAAGGTAAGTTTATCTGTAACACTTCTTAAATTGCTTTTTAAACTTTTACTACCTTTAGCAATCATTCCAATAACGCCATATTTTTTAGTAATAACATTAATTATTTTGCTCGTTTCACCATAGTCTAAAACATTTAAAATGATTCCTTCAACATTTTCAATCAATTAACATAAACCGACTTTCTTGTTGACAATTAGGATATTTTATTTTATCGGTTTTAGATATAAATTCTTCTAATGGTCGAGCCCATATTTTATGACTACCATATAAAGCCTCATAAATAACTAATTCTTTTTCATTTGAACTATCATTAGCAATCATTAAAACTTTATATAAATTACCTTTAAAATGTTTATAAACATGACCTATTTTAACTTCCATAACATCATTCCTTTTTATATTTTAAATAATACTCAATCTTTCCTGTTGCTTTAAATAAATCCCACAATAATTGTTTCTTCATAGGTAACCACCTTTCATTATTATTGTGATTACAAATATTTTTTTTATACATTATCTATTTCATTAAAACCAAATTCTTGTAAATACTTTTCTCGATCTCGCCAATTTTTAATTGTTTTGACATATAAATCTAAATAAACCTTACCACCTAACAATTCCTCTAAATCATTTCTAGCTAAAATACCAATTTCTTTAATTTTACTAGCTTGTCGGCCAATAACTATTTTTTTTAAAGCATCACGGTCTACAATAACCGCCACATTAATACTATAATTATTTTTTTCTTTTTTAAAATCTTCAACAACACAAGTTATGGAATGGGGAACTTCTTCTTGTGTTAAATTAAAAACTTTTTCTCTAACTATTTCAGCAATTATAAAATCCATTCTTTTATTAGTAAATTGATCATCTTCAAAATACTTAATATTATCTGGTAAATAATTTTTTAAAACTTTAATTAAAGTATCAACATTATCTTTTTTAATAGCTGATAAAGGTACTATTTCTTTAAAAGGATATAAATCTTTATATTCATCAATTTTTAATAAAATATTTTGTTTAGGAAATTTATCGACTTTATTAATAACTAAAATAACAGGTTTTGTAATTTCTTTTAATTTATCAATGACATATAAATCACCTTTACCTAAAGCTTGTGAACCATCAACTAAAAAAACTATTATATCAACATCATCAATACTATAATAAGCTTGTCTATTTAAGCATTTACCAAGTTTATGTTGTGGTTTATGGATACCGGGTGTATCAACAAAAACTATTTGGGTATCTTCTTCATTATAAATACCTTGAATAATATTTCTTGTTGTTTGAGGTTTATCTGAGGTAATAGCTACCTTTTTACCAATAATACTATTTAACAAAGTACTTTTACCAACATTAGGTCGTCCAATAAAACTTACAAAACCACTTTTCATAATCATTTCCTCCTAAAACAAAGATATTAACTTAGGTATAAAAATACTTAAGCCAACTAATAATGTAACAATACTTATTAAAAAAACGGCACCACTAGCTGTATCCTTAGCTATTTTAGCTAAAGGATGATACTCTTTAGTTACTAAATCAACTGTGGCTTCAATAGCTGTATTAATAAGTTCAATAACGGCTACTAAACATAATAAAGAAAGAATTAAGATCCATTCAATGCTATTTATTTTTAAAATAAAGCCTAAAATAATCGTTAAAATTAATGATAAACCATGAATAAACATACTTTGTTCATGTAAATAAGCATACTTTAAACCTGATAAAGAATATTTAAAACTATTTAAAAACCTTTTAAATCCAAACTGTTTATTTCGTAATTCCGGCTTCATTTAAAATCAGCTCCTGTTCTTTAAACATTACTTCTTCATCTTCTTTAACCATGTGATCATATCCTAATAAATGTAATAAACCATGAATCGTTAAAAAACAAAGTTCTCTTAAAAAACTATGACCATATTCTATAGCTTGACTTTTAGCTTTAGGTAAACAAATATAAATATCTCCTAATATTCTAAAATCATAATTAATCATATCTTTACTATCTTCTAATGCGAAACTTATAACGTCCGTCGGTCTATCAATGCCTCGATATTCTTTATTTAATTTATGAATATATTCATTATCAACAATAATAACATTAAAATTAGCGGTTTCTAAACTTTTCTTTTTAACTGTTAAACTTAATAATTGTTTAACTTGTTCTAATTCTTTAATTTCTTCATTAGTTTCATTAATTATTTCAAACATAAAATAACCCCCTTAAATACATAATTATTACTATTATCAACAAAACCATAATAACATTATACACCAATTGATTCTTAAATAAATTAGGAAGCTTGTCCTTTATCTTATCGATTATATAAAATAAAATAAAACCTAGTAATGAACCAACAATATTTAAAATAATATCATCAATATCAAATACCCGCCCAATTCCTAACTGCGTTAATTCAATTGTTATACTTGTTAAAAAAGTTAAAATAAAGATATGTAAAGGCTTTTTTAATTTTAAAAAATAAGAAATAAAAAAACCAAAAGGAACAAACAAAAACATATTTCCAACGACATTACGATAGAACATTTTTGTTCCAAAACTATAACGAAACATCTCCTTAAAAGGAATAAAGTTAGAAGTGGACCAACCAACATCTTGAAAAGTTACCGTATGATATAAACACATAATATAAATTAAAAAACCTAATGCTAACATTTCTTTATAAAAAACTATTTTCTTTTTTGTCTTTATAAGATAAACAATCCGCATCAAGACAATAATTACGCAAAAAATTAAAATCATTGGCCAAATATCAGCAAATATATTTAAAATTGTATTACGAAACATGATCCACCCCCTCTATATTCATATAACCTGTTATATTTTCATAAACCGTATAAAAAATATCTAATACAACCTTATCTTCCTTAACATTAGTTTTTAAAACTTGATATTCAATAATATGTTCATCCATCTTTAATTTGTCCAATATTTTTTCTTTAGAATGACTAATAGCCTTTAAACTAGCTTCTTCAACCGTTAACACTTCAGAAATAGTTTTAATTTCTTTTTGCTTTTGTTTAACCAAACTGATTGGTAAAAGAAAGTTTTTTAAAATGGGTTTTTCTTCATAAGTTTTTTCTTTAAATTTATTAAAATTTAATTCTAAAGTTTTATTTAAAAATTTCAAACCATAAACATCTTTTTCTTTACCTGTTTTTTTTATTTGACTATACATATATGGATAAGAAACGGTTACATTATACCAAACTTCCCCATAAACAATGCCTTGTGCCGTATCCGTTTTTTTAATATAATCATTTAATTTAATATTGCCCGATATAATAATATCGCCAGTTTTAACATAAGAATCAGTTTCTTTAACAATTTCACCTTTTGTAGCTATTATTTTTTTTATAATTGCACTTTTAGTAGCAACAATGTTTTGTTTAGGCTTTTCTTTTTCTTCATAAGGAATAATTCTAACTTCCACCTTAATAATATATTTAGTCCCTTGTTCAATTATTTCCAGCCATTCAATTTTATCTTGGTACTTATCCAATATTTGTTTTTTAATATCTTGTAATCGATTATAATTCTTTTTTAAATTATATTTTTTAATACCATAACTATCTAATTCATTAAGTAAAAAAGTTCTTACTTTATTATCTTCATGTAACACCTCAACATTAAAAATAACCTTACTTAAAAACATTAAAATAATTAACCCTATACTAAAACTAAGTAATAAATACTTATATATACTTATAATCCCTCGCATCTTAATTATACCATACTTATTTATTTTTTCAACATTATATATACTT
>JAVXGE010000013.1:0-16116 GCA_036657555.1 Bacilli bacterium | reverse complement strand
CATTACTGGAAAACGTTAGAGTACTTTTTTATTTAAATAGTATTATAAATACTAAAAATAGATGCAAACGCATCTATTTAATCTTTTTTTTCTTAATATTATCTCGATAAAATTTATAACTATTAATAATTATAATAGCTAGTGGTATAGCAATTATGATGCCTATAAAACCAAACAAAACTCCACCAGCAAAAACTGCAGTTATAACAACTAGAGGATGAATTTGATTTGATTTACCATATATAAGAGGATTTAAAATATAAGTATCTATTAAAGAGAATATTAAAGCTACAATAACAACTTTTAAACATAACATTGGGCTAATAACAAAAGCTGTAACTCCAGCTATAACTTGAATTATTGTTCCACCAAAATAAGGAATAAAATTAGCTAAGCCTGATAAGAATCCTAACAATAAGGCATTAGGGTGACCAATAATATAAAAGGCAATCGTATATTCAAAAAAATTAATAACGACAAGTTGTAAGAAACCTTTTATATAATTTCTAATTTCATGATCTAAAGTCCCAACATATTTAAATCCCAAAATGGATTTATTCATTAAAAACTTTTTAATACTTAATCTTATTTTATCCATATCCAATAAAAAATAAACACTTGAAGCTAAAGCAATAATAGAAGTTGTTATAACGCTAATTGATGTATTAATAGTTTTAACAGCCCCATCTGAAACATATTTACCAACACTACTTATTATTTGATTTAAAGATTTCATTAAGTTGTCGCCAATAGCTCCTAAATCAATATTATAATTAGTTGTAACATTTTTAACAAAAATTATTAAAGAATCAATTAAACTAACAATTTGATTAGCCAACATAGGAACTAATAAAATAATAACTGTTCCAATTATCCCAATAATAATAGCTATAACAATAAAAATAGCTATTCCTTTAGGTATTTTATGTTTAGTTAAAAAAGTTAAAAAAGGATTTAAAGCATAAGCAATAGCAAAGCCCGCTAAAAGGGGTAAGACTATTTTTAAGGCTTTATTTAAAAAACCTATCCATAAACCGCTTGATTGATAAATGAAAAAAACAATAACGGCTATTAATGCAAAATTAATAAGTTTAAAATCTAATTTATTTTTCATTAGTCACCACTTTCTAAAAGAATTGTAACTGGACCATCATTAATTATATTGACAATCATATCAGCCTGAAAAATACCTGTTTCAACTTTAATATTGTTATTTTTTAATTCTTCATTAAATAAATTATACATTTTATTAGCATCATCAGCCTTCATAGAATTAATATAACTAGGGCGGTTGCCTTTTTTCGTGTCCGCATATAATGTAAACTGAGAAATACTCAAAATACTTCCTTCTATATCAATAACTGATTTATTCATAATATGATTTTCATCGTCAAAAATTCTTAAACCAATTAATTTTTTAACTAAATATTTAATATCATTGATAGTGTCATTTGTTTTAAAACCCACTAGAACAACTAAACCATTAGTAATTGAACCAACTATTTTATTATCAACCATCACACTACTAGCTTTACTTCTTTGAACTAATAATCTCATTTTATCAACCTCTCAACGCTCAAAATATTAGAAACCATTTTTAAATCATTCATATATTTCAATAATTTTTCTTTATTTTCAACTAAGACTGTTATTTCATACATAAATCCATCACCGTTAATAGTATTTATGGCATTAATAACCACATCAGTATTTGATGTTTTAGCAATTATTTCAAGTAAAATATTTTTACTATCAATAGATTTTATTAAAAGATTGGTTGGATACTTTTTACTAATATTACTATTCCAGCGGACATCAATAAATCTTTCTTGTAAACTACTAACATTAGGACAACTCATCCGATGAATCGTTATGCCATTACAAGAAGTAATATAACCAATAATATCATCGCCACATATTGGTCGACAACATGAAGCTATATTAACCTTAATATCATCAATTCCTTCAACAATTATATCGTTTTTAGCTAAACTAGTATCAACAACTTTATTTTGTGTTCTTTTTAAAATAATTTCTTCTTTACTCATTGCTTCATTAGTTAAAATATTTAAAACTTGTAAAGGTGTAAATTTATTGTTACCAATATTAATATATAATTCATTTAAATCAACAACTTTTAATTCATTAAAAATTTTATTTAAATTATCAGAGTTTAAAAAACTATTTGGTAACTTTTGTTTTCTTAATTCTTTAGTTAATAATTCTTCACCTTTTTTAAAATAATCTTCCTTAATAGTTTTATTAAAAAAAGCCCTTATTTTATTTTTAGCTTGCGCTGTTTTAGCCATATTTATCCATTCTCTAGATGGACCAATAGAATTTTTATTAGTATTTATTTTAATAATATCATTGTCTTTAAGTTGGTAATCTAATGGAACAATATTATTGTTAACAATTGCTCCAACCATTGCATCCCCAACTTTACTATGTACTCGATAAGCAAAATCAATTGGATTAGCCCCATTAGGCAATTCAATAACATCTCCTAATGGTGTAAAAACATAAATAGTATCCTTTAAAATATCATCGCGAACAGAATCAACAAATTCTTGATCATCAACCCCCTCATTACGAAGTTCCATAATAGACCGAAAAAATTGTAATTTTTGTTCCATTTCATTTTGCATATTACTATGCCCTTTTTCTTTATAAGACCAATGAGAAGCAATCCCATTTTCAGCTATTTTATCCATTTCATGCGTTCTAATTTGAATTTCAAATAATTGTCCATCAACCCCAAAAACAGTCGTATGTAATGATTGATACATATTCGTCTTAGGCATGGCAATATAATCTTTAAAACGTTTAGGAATCGGTTTAAATTTAGAATGAATTATCCCTAAAGTTTGATAACATTGAGCCTCCGTATCAACAAACACCCGTAAAGCTAATAAATCATAAATATCACTAAAACTGCGACCCGTATCTAATTTCTTATAAATACTATAAATACTTTTAGATCGTCCTTTTATCTCATGCTTAATATTATTTTCATTTAAAGCTTTTGAAACACTATCTTTCATTTCAATAATATAATTATCTCGTTCTTTTTTAGTTTTATTTAATTTTTCAACAATTTGAAAATAAACATCAGGTTTTAGATATCGTAAACTTAAATCTTCCAACTCACTTTTAATACCATTAATCCCCAAACGATGCGCTATTGGTATAAAAATATCTAAAGTTTCTTTAGCATTTTCCTTTTGTCTTTTTTCACTTAAAGCCCATAAAGTTCGCATATTATGTAACCGATCAGCTAATTTTAAAATAATGACCCGAACATCTTCCGTTAAACCAACCAATATCTTTCTTTGATTAGCTATAATAGCTTCATTATCGCCACTAAAATTTAAACGATTAATTTTAGTTATACTTAAAACAAGTTGAGTTATTTCACTGCCAAATAAAGTTTCTAATTCATCTTCTTTTACTCCACAATCCTCAATAACATCATGTAGTAAAGCCGCACATATTGTATTTGTATCAGCATGAATATCACTTAAAATACAAGCAACATTAAGAGGATGCGTAATATAATCCTCACCACTCAACCTTTTAGATCCACTATGCTTTAAAAAAGCAAATTCATAAGCTTGTTTAATTATCTCTAATTCTTTTTTATCTTTAATATATTTTTTTAATCTTTTTAACAATTCATTATAATCTTCCATTACTATTACCCAAAATAAATTTCTCTTTCCTTTAAATTAAGCTTATCCTTTAAATAAGCATCAATTATAATATTATCAGTATTTAAAACATCATTAACCATTTCATAAAGTGATAAATTACTATCTTTTTGCCATTTAACTTCTTTCAAATAGTTCCATATATCCGTTTGTTTAATATACTTATACCCTTGCCTTATCATTTCCTGTTGCTTAGCATTTAAAGCTGGTTTTAAACGTTCATATAATTGTTCTAAACTATCAAATTGTATATCCATAAGTTCCTCCTAATATTTATTATAATCCATACATATACATTATATAGGAAAAACAAATATTTTAAAAGGTGATTTATGAAAAAAAGCAAATTTATCAATAATACAATTATTTTAATCATCGGGGGTTTTATGACAAAAGTTTTAGGAATGATCATTAAAATCATTTCAACTAGACTTATGGGAACCCAAGGAATAGGCTTATATATGCTCATTATGCCGACCTTTATGTTATTTATCACTCTAGCAACATTAGGCTTACCAACCGCTATTTCTAAATTAGTTGCTGAAGATCGAAGAAATAATCGTAATCTTGTTTTTAGTAGTTTCCCTATAATTTTTATCATCAATCTTATAATTATGTTTATCATCATTATATTTGCTAAATTAATAGCCAATACCTTACTACATGAACCACGAACATATTATGCCATTTTAAGTATTGGTTTTGTATTACCTTTTATTAGTATTTCTAGCGTTTTACGAGGTTATTTTTTTGGTAAACAAAGAATGTTACCCCACGTTATATCCAACACAATTGAAGATATCACAAGACTAATCAGCATCATTTTATTTATGCCTTTTTTTGTTAAAAAAGGGTTAGAATTTAGTGTCGCCTTTTTAGTCATTTCAAATATTGTTAGCGAACTAACATCCATTTTAATATTATTTTTCTTTTTACCTAAACACTTTAAATTAGCTAAAAAAGACATTATTCCATCCTTTAACAACATTAAACAAATTATGGATATTAGTCTACCTACTACCGGTAGTCGTTTAATTGGTAGCATTGGCTTATTTTTTGAACCGATTATTTTAACCTTTATTTTAATTAAAATTGGTTATTCAAACACCTTTATTATTAATGAATATGGTGTTTTAAACGGCTATGTTATGCCTTTAATTTTATTACCATCATTCTTTAGTGGCGCTATATCTCAAGCCTTATTGCCCATCATTAGTAAAAGTTATGCTTCTAATCATAAAAAATATATAATAACTAAAATTAAACAAGCCATTTTCTTTTCTTTATTAATTGGTCTTCCTGCAACAATTATTTTTACTTTAGTTCCTCAAATACCTTTACATTTAATTTACAATACAGATGAAGGAATAAATTACATTAAAGTCCTAGCACCTATTTGTTTACTTCATTATATTCAAGCTCCTTTAACAGTCACTTTACAAGCTATTGGTAAAGCTTCTATTGCTATGAAAGGAACTTTCTTCGGCATGATTATTCGAACATTAGCTTTAATTATAGGGTGTTTTTCTCATATTGGTTTATGGGGGTTAGTTATTGCTAGTAGCCTTAATATAATTTATATTACCATTCATCATTATTATTGGGTCAAAAAACTAGTTTGTTAAATATAAACTTATAATAAAAAAATCCAAGATTAAGCTCTTGAATCATATTTTCCAGTACTTGTTGAAACAAGTATTTTTTCACCTTGTTCAATAAATAAAGGCACTTTTACAATTAAACCAGTTTCAACTTCAGCATCTTTAGAAGCATTAGTTGTGGTATTACCTTTAACAGCTGGTTCGGTTTTTACAACTTCAACTTCAATTTTATCAGGTAAAATAACCCCTAATAAATCTCCGTTATAAAAACTTATATCAACATTTAAACCTTCTTTTAAATAATTAGCATTATCTCCTAATTGATTTTTAGAAAGCTCGATTTGTTCGTATGTTTCGGTATTCATAAAATTATATGTGTCACCGGTTGCATATAAAAATTGCATACCTTTTTTATCAATTGTTGCTTTTTCTAATTTAATACTTGTATTAAATGTTTTTTCAACAGTTGATCCTGTTCTAAGGTTTCTAATTTTAGCTTTAACAAAGGCTGCACCTTTGCCGGGTTTAACGTGTAAAAATTCGATAACTTGATATATATTACCTTCATAAGAAAAAGTAATATTATTTTTAATATCATTTACATTAAACATTTATAAACCTCCTATTTTTTTTCTTTATGTGTCGTTGTTTTTTTACATTTTGGGCAATGTTTTTTAATTTCTAAACGATCAACAGTATTTTTTTTATTTTTTTCTGTACGATAGTTTTCTTCTTTACATTCAGTACATTGAAGCGTAATTCTTTCTCTTGCTTCACCTTTTTTAGCCATAATAAATCCCTCCTTTATTGATCCGTAAAACCATTATAGCAAATTATTTGTATAATTCAAAGTATTTTTGTGAAATTTGGTTAGAAATTCGTTTATTTACATCTGTTCGGTAGCCACCTTGTCCTTCATTGTAAAAAACATCCGGCGAAACAACGACAAAGGATACCTTAGGATCATCATAAGGAGCATAACCAATAAAAGTATTAGTAACAGTTTCTTTATCAACCATACCATCATTATCAGTATCGATAAAGCTTTCACTTGTTCCTGTTTTACCAGCAGCATTATATAAACTATTAATATAGCCAACACCCGTTCCACTTGTAGTCATTACTTCTCTAAAGCCAAGTTGAATTCTTTTAATATATTTATCTTCCGTTTGAACTTTATTTAAAACACTAGGAGTAGTTTCCTTAACTAAAGAAGTTAAACCATCTTTAGTTGGATTATATATAGCTTTTAATAAATATGGTTTAATTCGGTAACCACCACTAGCCACTGTATTAATATATTGTGATAATTGAATAGGTGTATAGTTATCATATTGTCCAATGGCAAAATCCAATAAATGACCTGCTAATTTACTTGTTCCTTTATAGCCAGTACTTTCAACTGGTAAATCAATGCCCGTTTTAACACCTAAGCCAAATTGAGCAAAAGTATTACGATAAGTATCAAAAGCCTTTGTATCAATATCTAAAGGGTAATTATATTGATAATGTCCTTTCCCAACATTAACAGCCGTTTGAAATTGAAAAACATTAGATGAATATTTTAAAGCTGTTATATCATTAAGAACTCCTAAATTAGTCCAAGAACATTTTAAAGGTGTGGCCGCTATTTTAAAACAACTATCAACTCGTCGTTCATCAATACTTAAAGCATTATTATTATAACCAACCACATGAGAAGCTCCTTTAACAACCGAACCAACTACTACAGGAGTTGTTGCTATACCGGGAGTATAGTCATAAATTTTATATTGATTATCTTCCAATAATATTTGTTTACCCGCCATTGCTAAAATTTCACCGGTTATTGGATTACTTATAATAACAAAAGATCGATTATAATATTTTGTATTAGGTTGCGATTTTGTTTTAAGTAATTCATTAGCTAAAATAGTTTCTATTTCTTTTTGAAGTTTTATATCAATAGTTAAAACAAGATCATTGCCCCTTAAACCTTCGGTTAATACTTTCGTACTACCATCTTTTAAAACTTGTAATACTTCCTTTGTTCCCTTTAAAAAAGGTTCATACTGATACTCTAAATAACTAGTTCCCACCCGATCATTTAAATTATATCCTTGCTTTAAATAATGATCTTTTAATTCATAAGGAATACCAGTTTCTTTCGTTGAAACCGTTCCTAAAATAGTTTTAAAAACATCACCATTAGGATAAACACGATTCCAATCTAAACGAACATGAAAACCTTTTAAACTAAATACATTTTCAGCTACTAAAGCATATTCTTGATCTGTAACATTAACCTTTTTAATAATTTTTTCATCGTCATAATAACCAATATTCATTAAATGATATATATAAGAAGCTTCTTTATCTTCTTCTTTAAATTCACTTAATTCATCATCCGTTACCCGACTTAATTTTAAATTAAAAATATCCTCCGTCGTTAACTTTCTTTCTTCTAAAGCCTTATATTCACTATCACTTATTTTTTTATCAGCTTCATCTTTATATAATTTAACCCAAAAATCTTTTAAAATATCATTAGTTAAATATGTATAATCAATATTAATCATCAATCCTAATTTATAAGCTAAAGCTAATTCTTCTTTTATAGTTACATTATTTTCTTTTTGATAATAAATAACTTTTACTGCTTCATTATCAACTAATAAAATTCCATTTCGGTCATAAATCCGACCACGAGGTGTACTACTAGAAGTAACTGTATTTTGACTTAATAAATTAACCTTATTAACATAATACTTATGCTTAACAATTTGAATAATAAATAAATTAATAACTAAAAGACTAATAAAACAAATGATTATAATTATTAAAATATGATATCTTTTTTCAATTACTTCTTTAATATTTTTCATTTATTTAGCTCCTTTAGTTATTAATTTATATCAATTTCATATATTATATAGAGGTGGATTATGAAAGAAAGATTAATAAGTGAATATGTAAATCGACTTACTTTAAATGATGTTAACACTTTTGCTTTAAATAATGGTATTGGTTTAGATAACAATGAATTAAACCTTATTTATAACTATATTAAAACAGATTGGCATACAATTGTTTATGGTAATCCTCGTTTCATTTTAGATGACTTAAAAAGTAAATTAGACTATACTAGTTATCAAAAAATAGAAAGTCTTTATGTTTATTTTAAAAATCGTTATTTATAGTATGCTCTAATTTCTTCTTTTAAATTAGAATTAAACTGTTTATTTTTAATCATTTCTATTTCAAATTTATATGGTGGATATAAACGATCTTTAGTTTCTTCATTTAAACTAACATAAGGTGTTTCTAATATTTTAGGAACATCTTTTAATTTTTCATTATAAATAATTTTAATTAAATTATCAAAACCTATATTGCCAAATCCAAAATTCTCATGCCGATCTTTATGACTATTAATAACATTTTTACTATCATTAATATGGATACATTTCAACTTATCTAAACCAATAATATGGTCAAATAGGTCTAAAACCTCATCAATTGCACTTACATTATAACCAGCATCAGAAATATGACAAGTATCTAAACAAACACCTAATGGATATTTTACTTGAGTTATAATCGCATTTATTTCTTCAAAAGTTGTTCCTAGCTCACTACCTTTACCAGCCATTGTTTCTAAGCATATTAAAACTTTCGATTTATTATCAACTTTATTTAAACCATCAATAATATTTTGTAAACCTTCTTCTTTTTCTAAAGAAACACTACTACCAGGATGAAGGACTAACTTTGAAATACCTAATTGTTCAACCCGTTTAATTTCTTGTTTTAAAAAATCAATAGCAAAAGAATTATTATTAGCTAAATTAATAATATATGGAGCATGAACAATAATATTATTTACATCAATATCATTTTCTTTCATTAACTTATATGCTTGTTTAGTTAAATCATCATTAATAACTTGTCTTAAAGTATTTTGTGGTGCCCCTGTATAAAACATAAAAGTATTACTACCATAACTTATAGCTTCCTTAGTACTACCCAACAATTGTTCATCCTTCTTGAAAGATACATGACTACCGATTATTAATTCCATTTTTATCACCTGCTTTAATTATACATTTTTTATTTTAAAAAAACTAGTCTTTAACCAATGTTATTAACTAGTTTACCATTTTATCAATTGAAGCAAAAAAACTTTCGACTCCTGATTTAATAACTTTCGATATTGAATTAGATAAATTTAAACCCGCTTGAGAGAACTTTGTTTGATAATTTTTATTAGTATGCTTTAAATAATCTCCAATTTGCGTATTCTTACCATCTTTAACATCTTGCTCAAACCTTTTAATTTCTTCATTTGTAAGAGTTACCTGTTCATGTTTTTTATACTCATAATAACCATATTTATTACTTAAAAATAATGTAAAGAAAATAGCAAAGGTAATAATAAAACTTAATCGAAATACTTTTGTCCTTAATTTTACTTTCACTTTAAATTCTCCTTTATTATATCAGCTATAGCATCAATAGTATTAATAACTTCTCCTATATCGTTTTTATTGCCACCCACTTCTAATAAAATGACATTACTATTTAGGTCTTGATTAAAAACATCATTATATTTATCATATATACCTCTACTTAAGCCCGGATACTTTTCATTAATAGTTTTATTTAATTTTTTAGCTAAATTAATATTTTCAAACTTTTTATTTTGAACAAATAAAACTTTAGCATATTTTTTATTATTAATAGTAACAGTTGAATTTTCTTTACTTAAAGCATCTCGATGTAAATCAATAATTAAATCCATATTATTATGTTGTTTTAAAAAGTCTTTCATAAAAACTCTTGTTGCAGTATAACTATCCGAATAATCAATATTATGCTCTTTAATATAAGCAGCAGCACTTCGTTCTTCAACTATCGTTTTAATACCACTAGCATTGAGCCTATCTTGTAATAAATAAGAAGCCATAATAACACCCGGTTTTATATTATAGCCTTCTAAAACACCTTCATATCCCTCCGTCGGATGAGTATTATAAATATAGACACGAGGATCATCAACAACTAAATTATTAATATATGCAAAAGTTGAAGTTGCTTCTTCTTTTTCATAAGCAAAAGCACTTTCCAATATTGTTATTGGCTTGTCTACTTTTATATTATCAATAAAATTAATAAATTTATAAACAATATTATTATGTTGCTTTTCATATAACAAATGATAATTTGAATTTTGTAATAATTTTTTAATAAATTCTTCATTACTATTAACTAATTTAATATCTAAAAAAATATAACTAATGACTTGATATAATAAAAATAATAAGAAAGGATAAATTAATAACTTTATCTTTTTATATTTTTTCTTTAATCTTATTTTTTTCATATTATTCACCCACTTTACTATATTTAATAGTATAACAAAATATGAATAAATAAAATGTCACATAAAGTTATAAAATATTAAAATAAAAAAAGTTCTTAAAGCCTTATAAAGACTTAAAAACTTTTATTATACTAAAATTCAATATTAGGTATATTAGATGTAGAATTTGTTTCTGATTTTGGTTTCATAACATTTTGAGTTTTTTCTATTTCTTTTAATTGTTTCATGAAATTAATCGCTTCTTCATCACGATAGCCCAAGAAATAAATTTTATCAATTTGATTATGATCAAATAAACAAGTTTGATTAGATGACAACATTCCTTCTGGATAAAGACAGCCCGCATAGTCATAAACCTTATTTTTATTTTCTTCAGCGATTGAAAGAAAACCAGTAATCATAACTCTTTTCTTTCCACCTTTTATTAATAAGACTGTTCCAATTGGCAAATATTTTTCATTCATAAACTATTTTCTCCTTCTTTTTTATCTTTTTTTAATAGTTGATCTAAAACATCGGGATTGTTTTGTTGTTCGTTAATAAGTTTTTTAATAATTTCTGTATTATCACCCGATAATGCTTTTAACATTGCAATTTTTTGAATCAAAATTTCTTTTTTATTCATTTTATTCATCCTTTCTTTATTTCACTAGCTAAATCAATTAAACTTTTTATATCAAAAGAACTAGTTGTTTTAGTAATAACCTTGGTTCCATTTTCATTAGCTAAATCATATCTTTGTTGAATTGTTTTTAACACTCCAACCAAATCTTCTACTTGTTTTGAATTGTTTGTTGTATTTTTAAGTTCATCAATATATTCCAAAATAAAGTTTTCAACATGCACTGAATTAAACATGTTTGCTACACTATCATTACTAACTTCACTTGTATAATCGACTGAACCATCATTTATAGCATTTAATCGATATCCACTAACATTTGATTCGTAAATATCTAACGCTTCTTTTAATGCTGTAATATTTTTTGAATTACTAAAGTCTTTCATCAAAGTATCTATTTTAGCTAATTGACTTTGCACTAATTCAACTTTGTTAATTTCTATAATTGGTATATCCCATTCTGAAGCTGATTTCATCGCATTATCAACCATTTCTTTTGTAGCATCAGTATATAAGACAATATAATTAGGCTTAGTTTTTGTTCGGTCAATCACTATTTCATTGTAAACACGAGTCGTGTTATTAGCCATTTGATCAGCTGAAATAAAGATTTGCTTATTATGAGCTGAAAATCCATAATCATCAATATTACTACCAATATCATAAGGTCCCATAGCTTCAATACTCTCAGAATTTATATCAGTAAATCCATATAACACCCCTTTATTTTGAACTGGAGCACTACCTAAATTTTCAGGAGTTATATACGAAGTAGACATGGCATGTGCCCCATTAGAATTCCAACTATCAATATAACTATTATTAATTAATGGTTTAACATTATCAACAAACCCAGTATCACTACTATATACTAACAAAGAAAAATCATTTTTAAGAGAAACAACATTAACTTCTTTTCCGTTATATAAAACTTTTTTAACACCAGCATTTTTACTATCAATCATTTCATTAATTTTTAAAGATGTATCAGTTAATTTAGCTGTATAACTCTGTGAATATATTTTTTTAATATTACTATCAAATGATAGCATTTCTTCAGCGTTTAATCTAAATTGTTGATTATCATATAATTGTTTAAGTAGCGTTGCATCATTAATATCAATAGCTTCAACTTTTTTCATATGTTCTAATATAGTACTTACTTCTAAATTGGTATCATATATTGAAACCTCATTTATATGATCAGCATATTTAGCAATAAACGTTTGGGCTTCTCTGTAAGAAATAGAAAAATATTTTTGAAAATATGCTTCTTTAATATCATCAAGAGACATTTTTTTAATAAATGCTAAATCATTTTTATTAAACTTTTCATATCCATTTGCAAAAATATTATCACACTCATCATAAAATTTAGCATTATAATCAGGTGTAAAATCAAGGTTTACTCTTTTGCTTATTAGAGAGCCATTATAATTATTTTTAGTATATAAAATATAATTAATAAAATCAGAATTTTCAAAAAGTGAAATATTTTTATTATTTAATAAATCAGAATTTTCAAATATAAAATCTAAGCATGCTGATGTTTTTAAATAAAACGTTGATAATGAATCATCGATTTTACTATTTTTAACTGTTTTTGAAAAAACTTCAAATAAATCTTTGTGATTTTTATATAAAGAAATTACTTTCCTACTCATAACATTATAAGTACCAATTTCTTTAACATAATCTTCCCCTAAAGCATTTAATATGTTTTTATCTAAAAGTCCAAAATTAAAGGTAGCTAAAGTTTTTGAGCCATTAGCTCCAAGTGATTTGACAATTTGTAAGGCATCATCATCAATTATTCCTTTTTTATAAAGACTAGCTAATGATGCTTGTTGAAAAAACTTATTACCAAAATTTAAATCAGCTTTTCTAATTGTTGGTGGAAGATCTCCCCACATTTCTAAAGATAATTTAGTAATCTTTTTTCTTATTTCCTCTGGCAATTTATTAAATGCTGTATACGAATCAATAAATTCCATTCCGAATAATGACTTTGATAATATTGTTTTATCAAATAAAGCATTACCAGCATCAACTCTCCTATTTACTTCAGAAATAATTAGAGAATTTTTTGTTTCATCAATTTCTGATAATAAAGTAATTAAATTATCATTTGATAATTCTTTAATTATTTTATCATTGGCTATAATATGTTCAATTGCCGGTTTAAATTCATTTCCTGGGTTTCCCTGATAAATACTTAATAAAAATTGATCTTGACTTTCTAAAATCCTTTTATCAAATAAAGTAGAAAATTCATTAGCTAACTGCTGATCATCTAATAATGCTGAAAGTTTATTAATAGGGCAATTATTTAAATATACAACTTGTTGATCTTCTGTTAATTGTTTAAAAGAATTTAATACTTGCTCTGATAATTCAAATTTTTGATTATCATAACGTATTTTACCATCAAATGCAACTTCTTTTTTAATACTTGAAACAGCTGATTTTAAATCTTTTAATTCACTAACACTTGAAGCTATAGCACCAATTGCTGCATTAGATAACATTCCTTCAATACCACCATTAGCATTCCAAGATTCTTCTAAGGTTTCATTATAAAATAAATTTCTAACTATTGATAACACTGGTGTTTCAACGGCACCATCAATAGCATCTAAACCAACTCGTGTAGCTGAAGTTGCTAATTTGGAAACGGCTTGACTACCTCCTTTAGCAATTACTTTAGAACCAATCGTTGTTCCTACTCCTGTTATTACTTTACCACCAATATAGTACTGTAATCCTTCCCAGGCACCATTAACAAGACCAAACCCTAAGCCATTAACTACGGACAATCCTTCATTCCATCCTTTTTCAGTTCCTTTTCCAACTCCAGCAACTCCTGAAATAACAGAAGAAGTCGTTACCATAGAAGTAGTACCTGTAGTTAAAACTCCGCCGACTCCAGCTGTTGCAACACTTAAACCAATTACTCCAGCAACATAACCTATTCCACTTAAAATACCATCACCAATTGAATCAGGTTTTAACCACGAAACTGAATTATTAGCTAACCATTTCCCAACTAAATTATTTTCATAAAAATTTTTAAAACTATTTTGAACATGTTGTTTTGAAACAAAAGCTTTAGTTTCGTCCCAAATAGAAGCTGTATTTTTAAAATCTAATTTAGAATTTAAAAGGGACGTAACTAAATCAGTCGGGACCGTTACAACTGAAGCAATTACGGTTGCTATTATGGAAGTTAAGTCGACTAATGCTTCTCCAAACTGGCAAATTCCTTTTACTAAACTAGTAGTTGCCATAGCAACTGAAGCACCAACTGTTTCAATTGCTTTACCTATTGCTCCAACCATATTTTTAACTTTTTCTAAACCAATCTTAGTCAAAGTTTCTATTTTATTTGCAATAACTGCTCCGGTTGTCTCTAATATATCATTTTCTACTGTTTTTACCTTGCCTTCATCAACAATTTTAGAAGAAAATTCATTTATATTCATTATATTATTAGTGTTTATTAAATTATCTGAAATTCCTTGTAATTCACTTGCTAATTTTTGGTTGCTATAATCGGTTGTAACAATTAAACCAATAGAATTATCTAACCAAGTTTTAATACCCGTAACTCTTTTAACAAAATCATTAAGCTCATTTGGTAATTGCCTTAAGGCATTACGATAAATAAAATCTGCCGGTATTGTTAAATTTTGACTATTTTTATAAGCTTCAAATAAGCGGTCGTAGCCATTTGACAAAAATGGTTTTACATTTGTAATGACTGCTTTTTTATCTAATATAAAACCGCTCATTTTTTTCTCCACCTATCTTTTATTTGTTTTGCTTTTTGATTTTTCTCTAGCTCTTGCTTCGCGTTCAGAATCTAGAGCATCATAATATGATCTATTTAAATTACTTATTTCACTGTTCAATGAACTTATTTTTTGTTTTAAAATTTGTATTTCAGATTTAATTTTAGGAATAATTTGATTATTTAATAAATCATTTTTTTGTCTAATAGTTATACATGTATCAGAAATAGCACCTAAATCAGCGCCTTTATTATCCATTGTAAATGATACTTTTATATTTGTATCAGCTTCTTTTAATTGATAAAGAGATTGTTTTAAAAAAGAACAAACTTTTTCTAATTTTGAAAGTAAAACTTCATAATTTTGCTTTATAAGCTCTAATTGTGTAACACTAGATGATTTTAATCTTATTTGATACATTATTGATGAAGATGACATTTCTTCCTCCTATCCACTTATAAATAAGTACTATTTAATAATACTTATTTATAAATGTCTTATATCCTAAGATATAAGACTTTAAATTATGATTTTAATTCGCCACCAACACTAGCAATTTTTTTATCATTTTCTTCCCAAGCATTTGCTGTTGCTTCTAAAAATTTAGAATAACCTTCAATTGCTTGATAAAATGAATCAAATTTAGCAGCTAAACTATCAAATTGAGTTTTTAATTGAGCTGCTGAATCACTTTGCCAAGTTCCTTCACTATTAACTGACTTCATTAATTCTTTAACTTTATCTAAAATTACATTCATTTTAGTTGATGAAGCTCTTAATTGTGAAGCTGACTCTCTAACGCCAACATAATTAATTGATGCTGAACCATTCATATTGTTTCCTCCTTCTTTTTATAATTTACCTGCTGCTGAAGCAATTTCATTTTGTGTATTATCAATTACTTTAGCCACTTGCAATAAGAAATCCCCATAACTATCAACAACTTTTCCTAGATTTTCGATTTCCTCACGATAACCAGTAACTTTAGTAACAAAAGCTTGGTTATCAGCTCCGTTCCATACTGTCCTTA